>NZ_BCBJ01000069.1:0-124597 GCF_001320605.1 Pseudomonas sp. NBRC 111133
CAAAAAAGCCTCGCACTAGGCGAGGCTTCTGGTTCAGCTACGGCTTACAGGAAGTTGTAAGTGTAGTTGAAGATCAAACGGGTCTGATCCTGGTCAGCCAGCGAGCTGGTGCCAGTACCACGGTATACGCCGTGACGCAGGCTGGCGCCCAGGCCCTTGAAGGTGCCTTCCTGGATGACGTAGTCAACGCGGGCGTCACGTTCCCATTCGCTGAAGGTGCCGTTGCCATTGGCGTTCTTGCCATCTTCACCTTTCAGGTAAGAAACCGAAGCTTTCAGGCCAGGCACGCCCAGACGTGCGAAGTCATAGGCGTACTGACCGAACGTGGTGTTTTCACCGGCCTTGGCGAACTGGTTGATCATGCTGTCGGTGAACAGGTAGAAGCTCGAACCACCAGCACCTTCGTTGCGGCCATTGCCATCAACCACGTTGCCTTGGTTCAGCCAGACGAAACCACCGTCGTCATTGACGCGCTGGTGGCCGAGCAGGAACGAGTGGCCACCCAGGGTGTAGGTGAAGATCGCGGACCAGGTCTTGTTGTCGACCTCGCCAGTGTTCTTGGCATAACCGCCATTGTTGCTGAAGCGGTAACCGGCCTCACCGTTCTTGCCGTCGCTGCTGCTGTCGAAGTAGCGCAGGTCAGTCTTGAACGACTGGTCGTCAGCGATCTTGAACACGTGGGTCGCGCCCAGGAAGTGCTGCTTGTAGAAGTCTTCCAGGTTCGAGTAGTAGTACTGCAGGGTCAGGTCTGGCGTGAGCTTGTAGTCCAGGCCGCCGTAGCGGAACTTGTTGCTGTCCTGGGTAGCACCGGCTACCGACAGGCCGGTACGGTTGCTCGATGCACGGCCCATGGCGTGGGTCAGCTGACCGGCGTTGATGGTCAGGTTGTCGATTTCCTTCGACTGGATGGTGCCACCCTCGAAGGTTTGCGGCAGCAGACGGCCATCGTTGGAGACCAGGATCGGCAGGTTTGGCGCCAAGGCGCTACCGAAGTGAGCTTCAGTCTTGGAGAAGCGAGCTTTGGCGTTGGCGCCGAAACGGCCCCACTGGCTTACCGCAGAGCCATCGCTATCGTCCGGCATGAAACCACTTTTGTGGTAGCCGCGACCGCCGTCCAGCTGGATACCCCACAACGCCTGAGCATCGACACCGAACCCGACAGTGCCTTCAGTGAAGCCGGAAATGTAATCGAGCTTGAAACCCTGACCAGACTCACGCTGATCCGGGCGTGGATCGCTGTGGGTTTCACGATTGTCGTTGTTGAAGTACATGGTGCGCGAGCTGAGCGACAGTTTGCTGTCTTCAACGAAACCGGCAGCGCCTGCTTGTTGGGCGAGAACCCCCAGTGCCACGGCCAGAGCCAGGCTGGACTTGTACATAATTTGCTCCTCTACGTTCTAATTCTTGTGTATCTCTGGCGGCGAGGTCTGCTGCCCCGCTCACCGTGGATTGGCGATTTAGTCCCAAAGCGTGACTCATAAGTCAATCGTTTCTAAACGTTTCGAGACTTTGGTCTAAGACGCCACCTGCGCTACAGGATAATGACAATCCTATAAATCCAAAATGACCGTTTTATGAATTTGTAAGATTTTTACGGAATATGGTCGGAACCTTTACTGCCATTCGTTGTAGCAGCAACGCCATTCATAACATTTGGTTATTTGCAAACGTTTGCTCATAACCTAATTCCGTATCGTTCTATAGGGGCGAAAAAGCCTAGCAGGTGCCTCAGCATTCGCCATTGAGGGTAATCAACGATCTTGGGCTTAAAGCATTTGGCTCCTAAGCTAATGCAAAAAAGTTATTTATTTTCAGATTATTAGATCATTTAGTCTTCTCGTCACCCATCACATCGATTGCCTGACGAGAGGTCCACCATGATCCCGCACGCTCCGCTGCGCCTGTTCGCCGC
Organism: Pseudomonas sp. NBRC 111133; assembly: GCF_001320605.1. Lineage (NCBI taxonomy): Bacteria > Pseudomonadati > Pseudomonadota > Gammaproteobacteria > Pseudomonadales > Pseudomonadaceae > Pseudomonas > Pseudomonas sp. NBRC 111133. Next base: position 1,913 of record NZ_BCBJ01000069.1, read on the forward strand.
CCTGACCCTCGCCAGCACCAGCTGGTTTGCCCAGGCTGCCGACCTGACGGTGGCCTATCAGACCACCGTCGACCCAGCCAAAGTGGCGCAGGTAGACGGCGACTACGAAAAAGCCAGCAAGGCCAGCATCGACTGGCGCAAATTCGATAATGGCGCCGACGTAATCACCGCCGTGGCCAGCGGTGATGTTCAGATCGGCTATCTGGGTTCCAGCCCGCTGGCGGCTGCCGCCACCCGCAAGCTACCCGTCGAGACCTTCCTCATCGCCACCCAGATCGGTGCCGGTGAAGCGCTGGTCGCCCGCGACAGCATCAAGACGCCGCAAGACCTGATCGGCAAGAAAGTCGCTGTACCGTTCGTGTCTACCGGCCACTACAGCCTGCTGGCAGCACTCAAAAGCTGGAATATCGACCCGTCCAAGGTACAGATCCTCAACCTGGCACCACCGGCCATCATTGCCGCCTGGAAACGCGGTGACATCGACGCCACCTACGTGTGGGACCCGGCCCTGGGCGTAGCCAAGGAAAACGGCAAGGTGCTGATCACCTCGGGCGAACTGGCTCAGAAAGGCGCCCCCACCTTCGATGCCTGGATCGTGCGCAAGGACTTCGCTGAGAAGCACCCGGATGTGGTCAAGGCCTTTGCCAAAGTCACCCTCGATGCCTACGCCGACTACCGCAAGGACCCGAAAGCCTGGCTGGCCGACAAGGGCAACGTAGACAAGCTGGTGAAGCTGTCCGGCGCCAAGGCCAGCGACATCCCGGTCCTGCTGGAGGGCAATGTCTACCCACTGGCCGCAGACCAGGCCAATGCCCTGGGCGCGCCGACCACCCAGGCACTGACCGACACGGCCAATTTCCTCAAGCAGCAGGGCAAGGTCGACGCCGTGCTGCCGGACTACTCGCCGTACGTCAGCGCCAAGTTCCTCCCAAACTGATCCGGAGCCCGTCATGGCCTTGCTTGAACTGGAGCGCATCAGCGCACAGTACCCTGGCGCCAGCACCCCGGTGCTGGCCGACATCAACCTGAGCCTGGGCCCGCGCCAGCTGCTGGTGGCCCTGGGGCCGTCCGGCAGCGGCAAGACCTCGCTGCTCAACCTGATCGCCGGCTTCGTCGCCCCCAGTGGCGGGCGAATCACCCTCGATGGCGTACCGGTGCACGGCCCGGGTGCCGAGCGCGGCGTGGTGTTCCAGGACGATGCCCTGCTGCCATGGCAGAACGTGCTGGGCAATGTCGCCTTCGGCCTCGAACTGGCTGGCGTGCCCCGCGCCCAGCGTGAAGCCAAGGCCCGTGAAATGCTCGCACTCGTCGACCTGGATGGCTTTGGCGACCGACGCATCTGGGAATTGTCCGGTGGCCAGAAACAGCGCGTAGGCCTGGCCCGCGCACTGGCGGCCGATCCACGGGTGTTGCTGATGGATGAACCGTTCGGCGCCCTCGACGCCTTCACCCGCGAACAGATGCAGGAACTGCTGCTGCAGGTCTGGCAACGCACCGCCAAACCGGTGTTCCTGATTACCCACGACATTGAAGAAGCGGTGTTCCTCGCCAGCGAGCTGGTGCTACTGGCACCCAACCCGGGCCGCGTGGTGGAGCGCCTGCAACTGGACTTCGGCCAGCGCTATGCCGCTGGCGAATCGGCCCGGGCGATCAAATCCGACCCACGCTTCATCGAAACCCGCGAGCATGTGCTGGCGCGGGTGTTCTCCCAACGCCAAAGCCTGCAGGAGCGCGCATGAGCAGCCTGGACCTGCCGGTTGCCGGCAAGCACGACACCCAAAGCCGGCCTGTTGCAACAGCGCGCCGCCAACTCTCTACCCGCTGGATCAGTACCCTGACCCTGACCAGCCTGCTGCTGGTCTGGTGGCTGGTGACGGCCGCCGGCTGGATCGAGCCCCTGTTCCTGCCTTCGCCCGGTGACATCCTGGCCAGGGCCTGGACCTTGCTGACCCAAGGCTACATGGACGCCAGCCTGTGGCAGCACCTGGGCGCAAGCCTGGGCCGCATCGGCCTGGCACTGGTGGCCGCGACCCTGACCGCGATCCCGGTGGGCATCGCCATCGGCTACAACCGCGTGGCCCGTGGCATCCTCGACCCGCTGATCGAGTTCTACCGGCCGATACCGCCGCTTGCATACCTGCCGCTGATCGTCATCTGGTGCGGCATCGGCGAGCTGTCGAAGGTGCTCCTGATTTACCTGGCGATCTTCGCCCCCATCGCCATTGCCACCGCCACCGGCGTGCGCACGGTCGACCCCGCCAAGCTGCGTGCGGCGCAGTCGCTGGGCGCCACCAAGGCCCAGCTGATCCGCCATGTGATCCTGCCCAGTGCATTGCCCGACATCCTTACCGGCATCCGCATCGGCCTGGGGGTCGGCTGGTCGACTCTGGTGGCCGCCGAACTGATTGCGGCCACCAGCGGCCTGGGCTTCATGGTGCAGTCGGCGGCGCAGTTTTTGGTCACCGATGTGGTGGTGCTGGGCATCCTGCTGATCGCCCTGATCGCCTTCGCCCTGGAAATGGGCCTGCGTGCCCTGCAACGCAAACTGGTGCCCTGGCACGGACAGAGCCACTGATTGCCGACTGACCACGCCGGCAACCCGGCGCCTAGAACGAGAAAAGACATGAGCCTGACCGTTACCCCCCTCAGCCCGGCCCTCGGCGCTCAGATCAGCGGCGTGGATATCAGCCGCGAGATCTCGGCCGAACAGCGCGATGCCATCGAGCAGGCGCTGCTCAAGCATCAGGTGCTTTTCTTCCGCGACCAGCCGATCAACCCGGAACAGCAAGCGCGCTTTGCCGCCCGCTTCGGCGACCTGCACATTCACCCGATCTACCCCAACGTGCCGGAAACCCCGCAGGTGCTGGTGCTCGACACGGCGGTGACCGATGTACGCGACAACGCCGTGTGGCACACCGACGTGACGTTCTTGCCAACCCCAGCACTGGGCGCGGTGCTCAGCGCCAAGCAGTTGCCGGCTTACGGTGGCGATACCCTGTGGGCCAGCGGCATTGCGGCGTTCGAAGCCTTGTCGGCACCGTTGCGCGCAATGCTCGACGGGCTGACCGCCACCCACGACTTCACCAAGTCGTTTCCGCTGGAGCGCTTCGGCACCACGCCGCAAGACCTGGCGCGCTGGGAAGCGACACGGCGCAACAACCCGCCGCTGTCACACCCGGTGGTGCGCACGCATCCGGTGAGCGGGCGCAAGGCGCTGTTCGTCAATGAAGGGTTCACTACACGCATCAATGAGCTGAGCGAGCTGGAAAGCGAAGCGCTGTTGAAGCTGCTGTTCGCCCATGCGACGCGGCCGGAGTTCAGCATTCGCTGGCGTTGGCAGGAGAATGACGTGGCGTTCTGGGACAACCGCGTGACCCAGCATTTTGCGGTGGATGACTACCGGCCGAACCGGCGGGTGATGCACCGCGCGACCATCCTGGGGGATGCACCCTTCTGACAGATTTTGGGAGGCCTTCGGCCTCCTTTCGCGACACAAGGCCGCTCCTACAGGAGATGGCGTACCTCTGTAGGAGCGGCCTTGTGTCGCGATGGGCCGCAAAGCGGCCCCGGCGATCTAACGGACCAGATGCAGGTACTGCATGTGCCGCTCGTACTGGTCCAGGATGTCGTTGATGATCTGCTCCTTGCTGTAGCCCACCAGGTCATAGTTCTGGCTGCCTTCGCTCAGGTGCACCTCCGCCCGGTAATAACGGCGGTTCTTCAACTCCTGCGTGCCCAGCCCACCCAAGGCGAATGACGGTGTGAAATACCCACGCATCTGCACCTGGTAGATGAACGGCTGCTCCTCGCCATGGCCAATCTTCAGGCTGACGTTGTCGTGGCTCGGGTCATCCTGGGTGATCAGCACCAGCCCCTTCTGCTCGAACACCTCACGGACCTCGGCAATCGCCGGCCGCACTACGTCGTCCATGAAGCGGTACACCTCATCACGCGACGGGAAATGCACGGCCTGGCTCAGGCGCTGGCGCCAGCCACCTCGACCGCGACGTGACTGGGCGAACGGGGCCAGTGAGTGCATCTGCGCGATCTGCCGCTGCGACTCCAGGTAGAACGCCTTGTGCAGCCCCCACATCATGCACAACAGAATCAGCGAGAACGGCAGCGAGGTCAGTACCACCGCCGACTTCAGCGAGTCGATGCTGCCCGCGAACAACAGCGCACTGGTGATCAGCGCGGTCATCGCGCCCCAGAAGATGCGCAGCCAGTTCGGCCCGTCCTCATCGGCTTCACCCCCCTTGGCCGACAAGGTCGACAGCACCACGGTGCCCGAGTCGGCCGACGTGACAAAGAACACGAAGCTGATGAACACCGTGGTGGCGATCACCGCCTTGCTCCAGGGGTAAGTCTCCAGCAGCAGGTACAGGCTCATCGACGGGTTATCCAGTGCCGACTGGCCCAGTGCGGTCATGCCATGGTTGATCACCTGGTCCAGCGCGCTGTTGCCGAAGATCGACATCCACGCCAGGGTGAACCCCAACGGGATCAGCAGCACGCCAAAGACGAACTCGCGGATGGTACGGCCACGGGAGATACGGGCGATGAACAGGCCCACAAACGGTGCCCAGGCGATCCACCAGGCCCAGTAGAACACCGTCCAGCCACCCAGCCAGTCACGGTTTTCGCCGTAGGCATACACATCGAAACTCTTGCGTGGCAAAGCGCCCAGATAGTCGCCAAGGTTCTGGATCAGCGTATTGAACAGGTGCTGGGTCGGCCCGGCGAACAGCACGAACAGCAGCAGTGCGCAGGCCAGGAACAGGTTGATGTCGCTCATCACCCGTACGCCCTTCTCCACCCCGGCAACGGCCACGGCGACCGCCGCGCCCATCATCAGGGTGATGAGGATCACCTGCACCCACTGGCTGTGGCTGATGCCGAACAGGTAGTCCAGGCCCGCATTCAGGTGCAGCACGCCAAAGCCCATGTCGGCCCCCAGGCCGAACACCGTGGCGATGATGCCGAAGCCATCCACTGCGTAGCCGATCGGCCCGTTGATGCGCTTTCCGATCAGCGGGTACAGCGCCGAACGCAACGCCAGCGGCAGGTTGTGCCGGTAGGCGAAATAGGCCAGGGCCATGCCGACGAAGGCGAACACCCCCCAGCCATGCAGGCCCCAGTGCAGGAACAGAATCTGCATCGCCTGGCGCCCGGCCTCTGCCGTGCCCGCTTCGCCCTGGGGCGGCTGCAGCATGTGGGTGAGCGGTTCGGAAACACAGAAGAAGAACAACGTGATGCTGATACCAGCGGCAAACAGCATGCCGGCCCACGACAGATAACTGAACTCGGGTTCGTCGTGGTCGGCACCGAGCTTGATCTTGCCGTAGCCGGACAAGGCGGTGACCACCACGAAGACCAGGTACAGCGTCATGGCCAGCATGTAGTACCAGCCGACCGTGTTGGCCGCCCAGTTCTGCGCTGCCAGCAACCAGTCACCTGCGGCTTGCGGGTTGGAAATGACTACCAGGCCAAAAATGAGGATGAAACTTGCCGCGAAATAGAACACCGGAGGGTTCATGCGGATAGTGCTGTTGGAAGGGATCGGCGCACTCATGAGGTATGCACCTCGTCGAATGACGTGAGGTTCGGAATGAACGGGTTCAGCAAAGGAATCCTCCTGTTGAACACCGGCAGCGGACCAGCGTTTTTCATTGAACAAGCGTTCAAGTTAAACATGGATCGAATTTCATTGCGAACCGGGGCGCCGATTGGCGCCCTCTCGTTCCAGCCTCGTCGCGGCCTACCGCAAGGTTAGATCAGTTCTTGTCCTGGCAATCCAGCTGCAGGTTGGCCTGGGTAATGTTGCTTTCAGCCGGCACACTGCGGGTCAGCCACACATTGCCGCCAATGGTCGAACCTTTGCCGATGGTAATGCGCCCCAGCACCGTGGCCCCGGCATAGATCACCACATCGTCCTCGACAATCGGGTGCCGTGGCAGGCCTTTGTGCAGGGTCCCCGACTCATCGCTCGGGAAGCGCTTGGCGCCCAGGGTCACGGCCTGGTAGATGCGCACGCGCTCGCCGATGATCGCGGTTTCGCCAATCACCACACCGGTCCCGTGGTCGATGAAGAAGCTCGGGCCAATCTGCGCGCCGGGGTGAATGTCGATACCGGTGGCCGAATGCGCCAGCTCCGAGCTGATCCGCGCCAGCAGCGGCAAGCCGGCCTGGTACAGGTGGTGCGCCAGGCGGTGGTGGATGATCGCCAGGATACCCGGGTAGCACAGCAGCACTTCATCCACGCTGCGCGCTGCCGGGTCACCGTGGTAGGCGGCCAGCACGTCGGTGTCGAGCAGTACGCGCAGTTCCGGTAGCGCAGCTGCAAAACCCTGGATCAGGCTCAGCGCATGGGCATCGACGCCAGCCAGCTCAGCCTTGCTTTGCCGTGCCGCATAGCGCAGTTCAAGGCGAGCCTGGGCAAGCAAGGCGGTCAGCGCGGCATCCAGGGTATGGCCGACGTAGAAATCTTCGCTCTCTTCGCGCAAATCGACCGGGCCAAGGCGCATGGGGAACAGCGCGCCGCACAGTTGCTCCAGAATCTGCCGCATCGCCTCGCGCGACGGCAACTCGCGCCCGCCCTGCTCGCCAATGCTGCGGCCATTACGGGTGCGCCATTGCTCACGGGCGCCGCGCAGGCCACTGACGATGCTCTGCAACTGCCAGTGCGCGGATGAAGGTTGTTCGCTCACGGTTTTCTCCTGCCGTATAGGCCATCTAATGGTGTCGCCAGGCCCGCGAAGAGGCCGGGCCTGACTACATGCGATCCACTCTACGGCAAATCAGCCCCTTGGAAAAAACAACGCTTTATTCCATCCTGCGCTAAGTCAGGCATAAGCCGCGATGACGGCACAGGCATCCTCGCCTACCCTCAAAGCAGCCAGCTCCTGGCACCAATCAAAATGGAAATAACAAAATAATTTTTTAGTATTTCCTGGCCTAAGCAGCCAACCCTATAGTCGCCACCTCACTACTTACACAACAAGCGCGGGGCTCTGACATGTCGAAATTCGCCAAACCGCTACTCAATGCTACCCTGGCTGTTCTGCTGGGTACCGGCCTGCTCAGCCAGGCCTTCGCGGGCGAGCAGCTGAAGACCATCCAGGAAAAAGGCGTGATCAACGTCGGCCTGGAAGGCACCTACCCACCGTTCAGCTTCCAGGACGAAAACGGCAAGCTGACTGGCTTCGAAGTGGAGCTGTCCGAGCTGCTGGCCAAGGAGCTGGGGGTCAAGGCCAAGGTCCAACCGACCAAGTGGGACGGCATCCTCGCTGCGCTGGAGTCCAAGCGCCTGGACGTAGTCATCAACCAGGTGACCATTTCCGAAGAGCGCAAGAAGAAGTACGACTTCTCCGAGCCCTACACCATCTCCGGCATCCAGGCGCTGATCCTGAAGAAGAAGGCCGAGCAGTTGAACATCCACAAGGCCGCCGACCTGGCCGGCAAGAAAGTGGGCGTGGGCCTGGGCACCAACTACGAACAGTGGGTGAAAAAAGACGTGCCGCAAGCCGATGTGCGCACCTATGAAGACGACCCGAGCAAGTTCGCCGACCTGCGTAACGGCCGCATCGACGCCATCCTGATCGACCGCCTGGCCGCGCTGGAATACGCGCAAAAAGCCAAGGACACGGAGCTGGCCGGCGATGCCTTCTCGCGCCTGGAAAGCGGCGTGGCCCTGCGCAAGGGCGAGCCTGAGCTGCTCGATGCCATCAACAAGGCCATCGACAAGCTCAAGGCTGACGGCACGCTGGCCAAGCTGTCCGAGAAATACTTCGGTGCTGATGTCACCAAATGATCGCTGAAAGCCTGCAACTCGTTGTCGACTCCACGCCCTTCCTGCTGAAGGGCGCGGGTTATACGGTGCTGCTCAGCGTTGGCGGCATGTTCTTCGGCCTGGTGCTGGGCTTTGCCCTGGCGCTGATGCGCCTGTCGAAGATCTTGCCGCTGAACTGGCTGGCGCGGATCTACGTATCGTTTTTCCGCGGCACGCCGCTGCTGGTGCAGCTGTTCGTGATCTATTTCGGCATGCCGCAGATCGGCATCGAACTCGACCCCATCCCCGCCTCGCTGATCGGCTTGTCGTTGAACATGGCGGCCTACATCTGCGAGATCCTGCGCGCAGCCATCTCCTCGATCGACCGTGGCCAGTGGGAAGCGGCCGCCAGCATCGGCATGACCCGCGTCCAGGCCATGCGCCGGGCGATCCTGCCACAAGCCTTGCGCACTGCGCTGCCACCGCTGGGCAACAGCTTCATTTCGCTGGTCAAGGACACCGCCCTGGCCGCCACCATCCAGGTGCCCGAACTGTTCCGCCAGGCGCAGCTGATTACCGCACGCACCTTCGAAGTGTTCACCATGTACGTGGCGGTCGCGGTCATCTACTGGGTGCTGTGCAGCATCCTCGCGCACTTCCAGAACCGCATGGAAGCGCGGGTCAACCAGCATGACCAGGAGCACTGAGCATGATTGAAGTCAAAGGCCTGACCAAGCGGTTCAAGGGCCAGACCGTGCTCAACGGTATCGACCTGACCGTACAGCCCGGCGAAGTGGTGGCCATCATCGGCCCCAGCGGCTCGGGCAAGACCACCTTCCTGCGCTGCCTCAACCTGCTGGAAACCCCGGATGCCGGGCAGATCCAGATCGGCGCTATCAGCATCGATGCCAACCGCCCGCTGGGCGGGCAGCAAAGTGCAATTCGCCGTTTGCGCCAGCAAGCAGGGTTCGTGTTCCAGAACTTCAACCTGTTCCCGCACCGCACCGCCCTGGAGAACGTGATCGAGGGGCCGGTGATCGTCAAGAAGACGCCCCGCGAGCAGGCCATCGACCTTGGCCGGCGCCTGCTGGCCAAGGTTGGCCTGGCAGGCAAGGAAGACGCCTACCCCCGGCGCTTGTCCGGTGGTCAGCAGCAACGGGTGGCTATCGCCCGTGCCCTGGCCATGGAGCCGGAGGTGATCCTGTTCGACGAACCCACCTCGGCACTGGATCCGGAGCTGGTAGGTGAAGTGCTGGCGACCATCCGCGGCCTGGCCGAGGAGAAGCGCACCATGATCATCGTCACGCACGAAATGAGCTTTGCCCGGGATGTGGCGAACCGGGTGATCTTCTTCGACAAGGGCGTGATCGTGGAACAGGGTGAGGCCAAGGCGCTGTTTGCGGCGCCGAAGGAAGAGCGCACACGGCAGTTCTTGCGCAAGTTCCTGGGTACTGCCGCCTCCGAGTAAACCTGCTCCGGCCTCTTCGCGGGCAAGCCCGCTCCCACACGAAACTCAGCGCTTCCAAGGCTGGTGGGGATCCTGTGGGAGCGGGCTTGCCCGCGAAAGGGCCGGTACATCCCCAGCAAATCCCTCTTCTATAGATATTCCAAAGAGTTAGTTCATAAACTTTTTATAAAGCATTAGGGTATATAAACCGGACCACCGGACCAGCACATATCTGTCGCGATCAGCTGTAGCGGCACAACTTTTTTGTGAGGTCAGGAATGGTCAGGATCACAATCACCCCAGTGCGTAACGCCAGGGCATTGAGTGCAGCCAAGGAGCGGTACTGATGTCCAGCCAGCCAAACACCCAATTCAACAGCGATCTCGACAGCTCGCCCCTGCTGCTGCCGGCCAAGGTGCTGCGCAACGACGCCGAAGCCTTGCAAGCGGCCCGTGAACTGGCTGAGGTCGCCCGCGAGCAGGCCGCACGCCGCGACCAGCAACGCAAACTGCCTTGGGCCGAGATCGAACTGTTCACCCGCAGCGGCCTGGGCAGCATCAGCGTACCCAAGGCCCACGGCGGCCCCGACGTGTCGTTCGAAACCGTTGCCGAAGTGTTCCGCCTGATCAGCACCGCCGACCCGGCCCTGGGGCAGATCCCGCAGAACCAGTTCGGCATGCTGCAACTGATTCGCCTGACAGCCACCGAGGCGCAACAGGCGCTGATCTTCCGCAGCGTGCTCGACGGTTGGCGCATCGGCAATGCCGGCCCCGAGCGCGGCACCAAAGACACCCTCACCCTCAAGGCCCGAATCACTCGCACTGGTGACAGCTATCGCATCAGCGGCGAGAAGTTCTATTCCACCGGCGCCCTGTTCGCCCACTGGGTGGCCGTCAAGGCACTGGACGACGAAGGCCGTCAGCGCCTGGCGTTCGTGCGCCGTGGCAGCCCGGGGCTGCGCATCGTCGATGACTGGTCCGGGTTCGGCCAACGCACCACTGCCAGCGGCACCGTGCTGCTGGACCAGGTGCCGGTCGACGCGGAGCTGGTGATCGACAACTGGCGCCAGCGTGATATCCCCAACATCCAGGGTGCGGCTTCACAGCTGATCCAGGCGGCAATTGATGCCGGCATAGCCGAAGCAGCAATTGATGATGCGATCACCTTCGTGCGCGAAAAGTCTCGCCCGTGGATCGAAGCCAACGTGGACCGCGCCAGCGACGACCCGTATGTCATCGCCGACATCGGGCGCCTGAAGCTTGAGCTACACGCCGCCGAAGCGCTGCTGCGCAAGGCTGCGCGGGTACTGGACGAAGTCAATGCCGCGCCAATCGACGCAGCCAGTGCGGCGCGAGCCTCGATTGCCGTGGCCGAGGCCAAGGTGCTGACCACCGAGATTTCCCTGCAAGCCAGCGAGAAGCTGTTCGAGCTGGCTGGCAGCCGCGCCACCCTTGCCGAGTTCAACCTCGACCGCCACTGGCGCAATGCCCGGGTGCACACCCTGCATGACCCGGTGCGCTGGAAGTACCACGCGGTGGGCGCTTACCACCTCAACGGCACCCTGCCTGCGCGGCATTCCTGGATCTGATTTGCTGCCTTTGGGGCTGCTGCGCAGCCCTTCGCGGGCTTGCCCGCTCCCACAGGATTACCACTGCCTGAACAGGCATCACTTTACCTGTGGGAGCGGGCAAGCCCGCGAAGGGCCGCGCAGCGGCCCCCGGAGAACACCATGACTACAAATATCATCACCAGCGATACCGAAGCCCTGAATGTCGCCGAAGACATCGCCCAGCAACTGCGCCGCGACAGCGCCCTGCGCGACCGCGAGCGCCGCCTGCCCCACGCCGAACTGGAGCTGTTCACCCGCTCCGGCCTGTGGGCCATCAGCGTACCCAAGGCCTTCGGCGGCGCTGGCGTGTCCAACGTCACCCTGGCCAAGATCATTGCCCGTATCGCCCAGGCCGACGGCTCGCTCGGGCAGATCCCGCAAAACCACTTCTACGGCCTGGAAGTGCTGCGGGTAAATGGCACTCCCGAGCAGCAGCAGCGCCTGTACGCCGAAGTGCTGGCAGGCAAGCGTTTCGGCAACGCCCTGGCCGAACTGGGCACCAAGACCGCCAACGAGCGCACTACTCGCCTGAGCCGTGATGGTGACGGTTTCCGCATCAATGGCCGCAAGTTCTACTCTACGGGCGCGATCTACGCCCAGCGTATTCCCACCTCGGTCGTTGATGAACAGGGCGTGCAGCAGCTGGCCTTTGTCCCGGCCGACAGCCAGGGCCTGCAAGTGATCGACGACTGGAGCGGTTTCGGCCAGCGCACCACCGGCAGTGGCTCGGTGGTGTTCGACAACGTGTACGTCAGCGCTGCCGACGTCGTGCCGTTCCAGAGCGCCTTCGAGCGCCCTACCCCGGTCGGCCCGCTGGCGCAGATCCTTCATGCCGCCATCGACACCGGCATCGCCCGTGCCGCGTACGAAGATGCCCTGCACTTCGTGCGCACCCGCAGCCGCCCGTGGGTCGACTCCGGCCTGGACAAAACCACGGACGACCCGCTGACCCTCAAAAGCTTCGGTCACCTGGCAATCCGCCTGCACGCCGCCGAGGCCCTGCTGGAACGCGCCGGTGAATACCTCGACCGCGCCCGCGACGACAGCACCGCCGACAATGTGGCCGCCGCCTCCATCGCCGTGGCCGAAGCACGGGCCATCAGCACCGAGATTTCCCTTGCCGCCGGTACCGCCCTGTTCGAGCTGGGCGGCAGCCAGGCCACCCTGGCCGAACACAACCTCGACCGCCACTGGCGCAACGCCCGCGTGCACACCCTGCACGACCCGGTGCGCTGGAAGTACCACGCCATCGGCAACTACTACCTCAACGATGCCAACCCGCCACGCCGGGGGACCATCTGATGGCCAAGCAGCTCCTGCTCAATGCCTTCAACATGAACTGCATCGGGCACATCAACCATGGGTTGTGGACCCACCCACGGGACACTTCGACCCAGTACAAGACCCTGGACTACTGGACCAACCTGGCACGCCTGCTGGAACGCGGCCTGTTCGATGGGCTGTTCATTGCCGACATCGTGGGCACCTACGACATCTACGGTCAGTCGCTGGACGTCACCCTCAAGGAGTCGATCCAGCTGCCGGTCAACGACCCGCTGCTGCTGGTTTCGGCCATGGCAGCAGTTACCCGCCACCTGGGTTTCGGCCTTACCGCTAACCTCACCTACGAGGCGCCGTACCTGTTCGCCCGGCGCCTTTCCACCCTCGACCACCTGAGCAATGGCCGGGTGGGCTGGAACATCGTCACCGGCTACCTCGACAGCGCCGCCAGGGCCATGGGCCTGGCGCAACAACCGGAGCATGACCGCCGCTACGACCAGGCCGACGAATACCTGCAGGTGCTGTACAAGCTGCTGGAAGGCAGCTGGGCAGACGATGCCGTAGTCGCCGACCGCCAGCAGCGCGTGTACGCCCAACCCGACAAGGTGCGCAAAGTCAGCCACCACGGCGAGTTCTACAACGTCGAGGGCTATCACCTGAGCGAACCCTCGCCACAGCGCACGCCGGTGCTGTTCCAGGCCGGCAGCTCGCAGCGCGGCCTGGCCTTTGCCGGCAACCATGCCGAATGCGTGTTCATCAGTGGCCAGGACAAAGCCGCCACCCGCGCCCAGGTCGACAAGGTGCGCGCCGCTGCACAGGCCGCCGGCCGCGACCCGCAGGCAATCAAGGTGTTCATGGGTATCACGGTGATCGTGGCAGCCACCGAGCAAGAGGCCCAGGCCAAGCATGCCGAGTACTTGCGCCATGCAAGCCCTGAAGCCGGCGTCGCGCACTTCGCGGCATCCACCGGCATCGACTTTGCGGCGTATGAACTGGACGAGCCAATCGGCTTCAGCCAGGGCAACGCCATTCAGTCCGCCACGCGCCAGTTACAAGACAACGCCTGGACCCGCCGACGTCTGCTTGAGCAGCACGCCCTCGGTGGCCGCTACGTAACCTTGGTCGGCTCACCTGACCAGGTGGCCGAGCAGTTGATCGCGTGGATTGATGAAACCGGCCTGGACGGTTTCAACCTGACCCGCACCGTCACCCCGGAAAGCTTCGAAAACTTCATCGACCTGGTCATCCCGCAACTGCAGCAGCGTGGCCGCTACAAGACGGCCTACGCCGAAGGCACCCTGCGCGAGAAGCTGTTCCAGGCCGACCACCCGCACTTGCCCGCCGACCACCCTGGTTCGGCCTATCGCTTTGTCCCTTCCCCTGCCTCGACTGGAGTCCCGCACCATGCTTGAGAAACTGTTCCGGCCCGTCGCGGCCATTGCCCTCACCCTTGGCCTGTCCGCCCACGCCCTGGCAGCCGACCCACTGAAGATCGGCACCACCTCGGCCTTTGCGATCCCGCTGGAAGCCGCCGTGGAAGAAGCGCACAAGCAAGGCCTGGAAGTGAAGCTCATCGAGTTCAGCGACTGGATCGCACCCAACGTCAGCCTCAACAGCGGCGACATCGACGTGAACTACTTCCAGCACATCCCGTTCCTGGAAAACGCCAAGGCAGCTGCCGGCTTCAACCTGGTGCCTTACGCACCGGGCATCATCAACAACGTTGGCCTGTACTCGAAAGCGTACAAAAGCTTTGCCGAGCTGCCTGAAGGCGCCAGCGTGGCCATTGCCAACGACCCGATCAACAGCGGCCGGGGCCTGCAACTGCTGGCCAAGGCCGGGTTGATCAGCCTGAAGCCAGGCGTTGGTTACAAGGCCACCGAGGACGACATCGTCGCCAACCCGAAAAAGCTGAAAATCCTTCAGGTCGAGGCGGTTCAGCTGGTCCGCGCTTACGATGACGCCGACCTGGTGCAGGGTTACCCGGCCTACATCCGCTTGGCCAACACCTTCGATGCCACCTCGGCATTGCTGTTCGACGGCCTGGAAAACAAGGAATACGTGATCCAGTTCGTCATTCGCCCACAGAGCAAGGACGACCCGCGCCTGGCCAAGTTTGTTGACATCTACCAGCACTCGCCAGCCGTGCGTGCAGCGCTGGACAAAGCCCACGGCAAGCTCTACCAAGCCGGCTGGGAAGGCTGACATGAGCCAGGCCAGCGCGCTCAGGGCGCCTACCCCCCAACCATTGCCGCCAACGGTCAAGGAACAGGCCCTGCGCCCGGAGGTCAATGAAGCCCATGTGCGCTTCATCGGCCTGGGCAAGACCTACCCTGGCCAGGCACAACCGGCCTTGCAAGGCATCGACCTGAACATCCGCCATGGCGAGATCTTCGGCATCATCGGCCGCAGCGGGGCCGGCAAGTCATCGCTGTTGCGCACCATCAACCGGCTGGAGCAACCCAGCCAGGGCCGGGTGCTGATTGATCAGGTGGACATTGCCCCCTTCGACGAAGACCACCTGGTGGCGCTGCGTCGGCGCATAGGCATGATCTTCCAGCACTTCAACCTGATGTCGGCCAAAACCGTGTGGCAGAACGTCGAGTTGCCATTGAAAGTGGCCGGCGTGGCCAAGGCCGAGCGCCAGCGCAAGGTGCGTGAACTGCTGGAGCTGGTTGGCCTGCAGGAAAAACACCACGTCTACCCGGCGCAGCTGTCCGGCGGGCAAAAGCAGCGCGTCGGTATTGCCCGGGCGCTGGTACACGACCCCGAAATTCTGCTGTGCGACGAAGCCACCTCCGCGCTGGACCCGGAAACCACGGCCTCGATCCTTGAGCTGCTGCGCGACATCAACCAGCGCCTGGGGCTGACCATTGTGCTGATCACCCACGAAATGGCCGTGATCCGCGATATCTGCCACCGGGTGGTGGTGCTCGAACGTGGTGAAGTGGTCGAACAGGGCGAGGTCTGGCGGGTGTTCGGTTCGCCTCGCCACGAGGTCACCCGCACCTTGCTTGCGCCACTGCAGGCCAGGCTGCCTGCCGCGCTCCAAGCCAGCCTGCAAGCCAGCCCGGCGAGCCGCGACACCGCCGTGGTGTTGAAACTGACGGTGCTGGACGAGCCTGAACTGTCTGCCCTGTTCAACGAACTGGGCGGGCGTGTGCGCCTGCTGCAGGGCGGCGTGGAGACCATTGGCGAACATGCCTTGGGCCAGCTGATCCTGTCGGTGCGGCACTCGCCGCATGACACGCATCAATTACTGGAGCGCGCCCGCCGCTGGGCCGAGGACGTGGAGGTACTGGGCCATGTGGTTTGATCGCCTGCTGGAAGGTTTGCTCGATACCCTGCTGATGGTCGGCGTGTCATCGCTGATCGCCCTGTTGGTAGGGGTGCCGATGGCGGTGCTGCTGGTCACCAGTGACAAGGGTGGCATCTTCGAAGCACCGCTGCTTAATCGCGTGCTGGGCGCCTTCGTCAACCTGTTCCGCTCGATCCCGTTCCTGATCCTGATGGTCGCGCTGATCCCCTTTACCCGCCTGGTGGTAGGCACTACTTACGGCGTATGGGCGGCGGTGGTGCCGCTGACCATTGCCGCCACACCGTTCTTCGCGCGGATTGCCGAGGTCAGCCTGCGCGAAGTGGACCATGGCCTGGTGGAAGCTGCGCAGGCCATGGGCTGCCGACGCTGGCACATCGTCTGGCATGTGCTTTTGCCTGAGGCGCTGCCCGGCATTGTCGGCGGCTTCACCATTACCCTGGTAACCCTGATCAATTCTTCGGCCATGGCCGGCGCGATTGGTGCGGGGGGGTTGGGGGATATTGCCTATCGGTATGGCTACCAGCGCTTCGACAGCCAGATCATGCTGACCGTGATCGCCATGCTGGTGGCGTTGGTGGCGTTGATCCAGCTGGGCGGGGACCGCTTGGCGAAAGGCTTGAACAAGCGTTGAATCCTTCGCGGGTGAACCCGCGAAGAGGCCTTCAATCCCAGCGAAGATCTCCAGCCGGCACCGGCCGCCCGAACCAATAGCCCTGCCCCAGCTGACACTGCTCCTGCAACAGGAAGCTGGCCTGCTCGGCCTGCTCGATGCCCTCGGCATGCACCTGCATACCCATGCTGTGGGCCAGGGCGATGATCACCCGCACGATCGCAATGTCGTCTTCATCATGCGGCAAACCGGCCACGAAGCCTTGGTCGATTTTCAGCTTCTGCACTGGCAAACGCTTGAGCCGCAGCAGCGATGAATACCCGGTGCCAAAGTCATCGATGGCCAAGGTCACCCCCAGCTCACGCAACCGGTGCAACTGCTCCAGTGCCACTTCCGGGTCTTCCATCACCGCGCTTTCGGTTACTTCGAGCTCCAGCAGGGCCGGGGCCAGGCCCGTCTCGTGCAGCACTTCGGCCACCTGCCGGTACAACTCGTGCTGGCCAAACAGGCGGCTGGAGATGTTTACCGCCACGAACGCCAGCTGCCGACCTTCGGCCTGCCATTGCACCATTTGCCGGCAGGCCTGGCCCAGCACCCAGGTGTCGATCTCGGCAATCAGCCCCGTGCGCTCGGCAATCGGGATGAACTCGCCCGGCGGCACCAGGCCGCGCTGGGGGTGCTGCCAACGCACCAGCGTTTCGACCCCGACTTGTCGGCCTGAAGCCAGGTCATGTACCGGCTGGAAGTACACCCGCAGCTCATCCTGCTCCAGGGCCCGGCGCAGCTCACCGGCAGTCTCGACCCGGTGCTGGGCATGGGCGGTCAGCTCTTCGGTATACAGTGCATAGCACGCCCGCCCGTTGCTCTTGGCTTTGAACAGCGCCGAATCGGCATTGCGCAGCAGTTGTTCGGCACTCAACGCATCGCTGGGGAACAGGCTGATGCCCGCACTGACACTGATGAACAGGCGATGGCCATCGAACTGGAACGGCTCGCGCATACGCTCGATGATGCACTGCGCCAGCTTGCCCGCCTGGCCGACCTGCTGGCAGTTCTCCGCCAGCACGCCAAATTCGTCGCCGCCCAGGCGCGCCAAGGTCACGCCTGCACCCAGTACCTCACCCAGGCGCTCGCCCACCAGCTTCAGCAACTGGTCACCGATGGTGTGGCCCAGGCCGTCGTTGATGCTTTGAAAGTGGTCCAGGTCCAGCAGCAACAGGGCACAACCGCGCTTGTTGGCCTGGGCCGACGCCAAAGCCTGCTCGACGCGGTCGGTGAACAGCAGCCGGTTGGGCAGGCCGGTCAGCGGGTCGTGGTGGGCCAGGTAGGCCAGTTCCTGCTCCGAATGCTTGATTGCGCTGATATCACTGAATACCGCCACGTAATGGCTCAGTTCACCATCGTCGTCGCGAATGGCGCAAATGGTCTGCCATTGCGGGTAGATTTCGCCGCTTTTGCGCCGGTTCCAGATTTCCCCGCTCCACTCGCCCTTATCGGCCAGCGTGGCGAAGATCTGCTCGTAGAACGGTAACCCATGGCGGCCTGACTTGAACTTGTTCGGGCGCTGCCCGATGACCTCATCCTGCTGGTAGCCGGTGATGCGCATGAACGCGCGGTTGACGTGCACGATCAGGCCCTGGCGGTCGGTGACCAACACCCCTTCGAGTGTGCTGTCGAACACCGCAGCCGCCATACGCAGCCGCTCACGGTCTTCGCAACGCAAGCGGGCACCACGGCCGATGAAATTGAGCAGGCGCACCCGCGACACGTAAATCAGCAAGGCACTGAACAGCACCCACAGCACCACATTGATCTGCCGCCCCACGGTCACTGCGAGGGGATCGTCAGTCATGCCGTGCAGCACCACCTCGGCCAGCACCAGCCAGAGGATCGAGAGCACCACATACAGCGCAGCCATGCGCAAGGCGTCGCGAACGGAAACAGACATGTCGGGTGGAATAGCCCATCAGAAATAATGGGGCATTATAAAGGCTGAAACATGTCGTGACCTCCTATCTGAACAGGTGACTGGTTTTATTTCCCTCCCGGGGGATAATCAGCCCCTCCTCCTGCATTCCGAGGGTTTTTACACCTATGTGGTACAACGGCCTGCTCGACTTGTCGGCCTGGCAACTGGTCGGCATCACTCTGTTGATGACCCATGTGACCATCGTCAGCGTCACGGTCTACCTGCATCGCTACTCCGCGCACCGGGCCCTGGAGCTCAACGGCGCGCTCAAGCACTTCTTCCGCTTCTGGCTGTGGCTGACCACGGCGCAGAACACACGCGAGTGGACCGCCGTCCATCGCAAACACCACGCCAAATGCGAAACCCCCGACGACCCGCACAGCCCGGTGCACAAGGGCCTGAGCACGGTATTGCGCAAGGGCGCCGAGCTGTACCGGGAAGAGGCGCGCAACCCCGAAACCCTGCGCATTTATGGCAAGAACTGCCCGGAGGACTGGATCGAGCGCAACCTCTATTCGCGCTACAAGCTGGGCGGTATTGCATTGATGGCCGTCATCGACCTGCTGCTGTTCGGCACCATCGGTATCACCATCTGGGCCGTGCAGATGATGTGGATTCCGTTCTGGGCAGCCGGCGTGGTCAACGGCCTGGGCCACGCACTGGGCTATCGCAACTTCGAATGCCGCGATGCAGCCACCAACCTGGTGCCGTGGGGCATCGTTATCGGGGGTGAAGAACTGCACAACAACCACCACACCTACCCCAACTCGGCCAAGCTGTCGGTCAAGCGCTGGGAGTTCGACATGGGCTGGGCCTGGATACGCCTGTTCTGCCTGTTGCGCCTGGCCAAGGTGCAGCGTGTGGCGCCGATCGCTCACCGGGTGGCGGGCAAGGCCAGCCTGGACATGGACACCGCCATGGCCATCCTCAACAACCGCTTCCAGATCATGGCGCAGTACCGCAAGCTGGTGATCGGCCCGCTGGTCAAGCAGGAGCTGGCCCGAGTAGACGCCTCGGTGAGTCACCACTTCCGCCGCGCCAAGCGCCTGCTCTCGCGTGAAACCAGCCTGCTGGAAGACCGCCACCACATGCGCATCGAGTCCATGCTTGCGCACAGCCAGGCGTTGAAGACCATTTACGAAAAACGCCTGGCCCTGCAGCAGATCTGGGCGCGTACCAGCGCCAACGGACACGACATGCTAGCGGCCATGAAGGACTGGGTACACGAGGCCGAAACCAGCGGCATTCATGCCCTGCGCGACTTCGCAGCGCAGCTGAAAACCTATTCCCTACGCCCCTCCGGCGCCTGACCGCCGTTAGTCGGCATGCCCCCTTTCGGGGCATGCCGTTCGGAACTTCGCCCCCTCGCCACCACTCCAACCCGCACATCGCCCGCGTGGCGGGCAGGATGCTGGCCGCACGCTTTCAAGTCGAGACCTGATTCGTGCACATGGCCAAGAACATCCCCACGATCCTGCCCGGTACCCCGCCTCCTGAAGCCGCCCAGACCCTGCTGGCCTTGCTCCACGCCCAAGGCGAAGTCGCCCGCCTGAGCGAACGCGAGCAACTGTTCAGTTCACTGCTCGACAGCGTCAATGCGGTGCTCTGGGCCTTCGACTGGGAAGCCCGCCAGGTGCTGTACGTAAGTCCCGCCTACGAGCGAATCTTCGGCCGCCCGGTCAGCCTGGTGCTGGCCGACTACAACGAATGGCGCGACAGCATCTACCCCGACGACCTGGAGTACGCCGAGCGCAGCCTGGCCCAGGTGCTGCTCAAGGGCTCGGTGGAGGACCGCGAATACCGCATTCTCAATGCCGACGGCCAGCTGCGTTGGCTGAGCGACAAGTGCTACATCAACCAGCAGCACGACGGCGACCGGGTGATCATTGTCGGCATCGCCGAAGACATCACCGAAAAGAAGCAGCTTGAAGGCGAGTTGCAACGCCTGGCCACCACTGACGTGCTGACCCAGAGCAGCAACCGCAGGCACTTTTTCGAGTGCGCCCAGCAAGCCTTCGACAGCGCCCGCGAAGCCGGTACGCCGCTGGCCTTCCTGCTGCTGGATATCGATGATTTCAAGCGCATCAACGACAGCTACGGCCACCAGGAAGGCGACCAGGTGCTGCAACGCATCGCCGACAGCGGCAAGGCCGTGCTACGCCGTGGCGACTTGTTCGGACGCATTGGTGGTGAGGAATTTGCGGCGGTGTTCCCGGGTTGCAATGCCCAGGCGGCGGAGCAGATTGCCGAGCGTTTGCAGCGGGCGATCCAGCGTTTGAGCTTCAATCATGAGGAGCAGACGTACAGCGTGACGGTGAGCCAAGGGCTGACCGAGCTGACGGATGAAGATATGACACTGGACAGCCTGTACGCACGGGCCGACGCGGCAATGTACCAGGCTAAACGGCAGGGCAAGAACCAAATAGTCTGCGGCTGACCGCAGCGCAGGCATGCGAGTCATCCCGAACCGGTCGTTGCAGCGCCGATCAACGGGTGCCTGATGACAAGTGAAGGCAATCCAGGCGCCTGCCTAATCTCAAGTCATCAGGGGTTCCAGTCACTTGCCTAGCAATCTGGCCCAGAACCCACGTTTTTCGCGCTCGGTTACTGGTGGTGATGGCAAATCTGCCTGCTCATGCAAAAGCGCCTGTGGATAATGTTCATGGCCGAGACAAAGCTGATCATCCAGTCCAAATACCTTGACCGCGACCGCAGCCTCGACGCACCAGCGACCAAAATACGCACCGCCAGCAAAGTTCTCATCGCCATAGCGATACCAGTAGGGGTGCTTGAACGCTGCAGCCTGTTTGTACTTGCCAGACCGCGCACCATTGCCGAGCTCGAGATACCAATGGTCAACAAAATCACGCAGCAGACTGGCTTGCTGGGGGCGCTCGGCATCGATCGCAGTTTGCAACCGCCCGTAGGGTTTAGGGTATAGCAACTCGCCGCCAATACACCGCTGTGGCGAACGGGTCGCTATTACGCGATCCAGCAGACTATCTTCACCTTCGTTGCCCACCAACCGGATCAACCGCTGCCACTGCTCGTCGGGAATTTCCAATACCAGCGCCAACGCCACCACCCAGAAGCAGGTAATGTAATGGTCATAGTTAACTCGCCAAGCATTACGGGTGTATACCTGATCTTCGGTCCACTGCTGCGCACCTAATGCCTGAGAGCGCTCCCAGGCATCGAGCAGCCCAGGAAAGTAGCTTGCCAGCGACGGGGTAGGCAGACCCGCCGAATAGCGACGCAACATCTGATGCCAATGATCCTGCGCCAATTCGAACAGATATTGCGGTGCATAGGATGGGTCGCCGAAAGGTTTGCTGGCTGTTTCCCAGCCAAGGGCGATGGATTCCTCACCGAAAGCGACCCACTCCGCCCAGTAGGCAGGATCGCCAAGAGGTGCACGCATTTTCATCACTTGATCCCCAGTAACTTGGAGGTAGCCGTCGGGTCGGCCACGTACTTGCCCGCCTTGTCCAACACCCCGACGGTCACATTGCCAAACGGGTCGGTATGAACCAACCACTTCTCAACGCGCCCGGCAGCCAGCGCTTGCCGGATATTTCTCGCTTCGCGCGCATCACCGCTTACCGACTCCAGAACGCGATTGTAGTTAGTGTTCGCCCCTGTCAACCAACTATCGCTCATCTGCATACCATCCTTGGTCTGCTTGAGCGTTGAAGAGCCAAACTTGTACTCAACAATCAGATAGTCCACATCAGGCTTGTTGACTTTGTACAAGTCATCGATGCCTGTCTGGCCGATGTCAGGCGCCCGACCAATTTTTTGCGCGCCGGGCACGATCTGCTGAATGCGCTCGCCGCCCATCAGGTCGCCAACGATACTTTTCTGTGCATTGCTCAACGCTCGGAAGTCCATGATCGGCGTGCCGTTGGGGTTGAATTGCCCCCCTTTGGCCAAGAGCTTTTCGAAACGCCCCATACCCGCCATGCTTTCCAGGCTGCGGGTGCTCAGCTTGATGCCGACCGTGGCCAACTTCACGCCGCCCTTGGCGATACCACCCGCCCCCGTAGCGATGCTGCCCACCTGCCAGACCAGCTCACCCAGGTCACGTCCGAGCTGCAAGGCCTGGTCGTCCCCGCCCTGCTCAAGGGCCAGTTTCATGCGGTCGATCTTGTCGCTCAGTTCATTGACCACCTGATCACCGAATGCCTCACGGGCTGCGCGATCGGTGACCAAGGCCTTCATGCCATTGAGGCTATCGATAGGGTGGGCGAGCAACTGCGCTATCCCCTGGATATCGCTGAAACCAGCCTCGACCAAGCCAACGCCAATGCCCGTCTGGGTCAACAAGTCCTGCTTCTTGCTGATGAAGCCCCACTTGGCCGCGACCTGCATCTTGGCCAACAAACCGTCCGCCTCATCAACTTCCTTCTTCGCCTGCACCAGCTGCTGTGTCGCCAGCCAGTTGTTATCCACCGCCCCCGAAGCCGCACCCGTCGCAGTCGCGGCATCCAGACCGGTGGTGGCCGCAAGGCCGGTGACCAGGCTGACGATCAGGTTGCGTTTGGCTTCACGTTGGCGTTCGCTTTCGGTCGGGCTGGCTTCGGAGAACAACCCGGTCAGCAAGCTCGACGCTGCCGCGCCAGCCGCGCCGCTGCCACAGCTCTGGCTGCTGGCCGCCGCGCCGGCGCAGGCAACGATGCCGTGCAAGGCCGCATGCAGGGGCGAGCCTTCGACCAAAGTGCCGTTGGCCACCAGGTCACCGATATAGCCAGCGCCTTGCTGCTGTACGTAGTTGACCACCATGCTCTGCAGGAAGGCGCCGTTGCCGGCGCTGATATTGCCGCTGGCAGCCGCCACCAGGGCGGTGGTGATCTGCCGGTAGGTGCCACCGGAGCCCCAGTTGCCAGCAATGCCATCGGCCTGGCCGCGCAGCCTCTGGGCTTCGTTACGCAGGGCCTGCGCGACCTCATCATCGGTGCTGGAGCGCGCCTTGGCGTCGGCCTCGTCGGCGGCTTTGCGTTTGTCGTCAACTTCCTTGGCCTTGTTCGCCAGCAGGGTGCCGGCCTCGTTGGCAAAGGCATTGACGATCTCGAACCCGGCACGAATCTGCTCTTCATCGAAAATCGGCTTGAGCGCGTTGCTGCTGTCGCGATCGCTGGACACATCGCGGTTCAGCTCGGCAACCGTCTGTTCAGCGCCCTTGCCAGTGCGCTCGCGCTGGGCGGCCTCGTCGGTGATCAGGATCGAGCCACCGCTGATGCCGCTGCGGGTCACGCTGCTGGCACTGTCGCTGGCGCTGATCGCGATGGGCAGGCTGGCGCCCAGTTCATCTTCGTTGGTTGGCAGTTCGGTGCCGGGGCTGACCTTGCCGCCCGTCTGTACCTGGCCTTCCTGGTCTTTACCCGCAGCCTTCCAGCCGCCTCCGATATTGAATGTGCTGGCGTCGTATTCGGCCTTGTTGCGGATGTCGCTGCTGGTCAGGCTGGCGGTAACCAGGCGGTTGTTGCCGTCTTGCACGGCCTTGTCGCTGCTGGCAATGACTGCGCCGACCAAGTCGGTGTTGCCGCCCACACGCACATCGAAGCCGCCATCACCGGCCTTGATGCCGGACTGCTCGGTGACGCTGGCGTAGTCCGAGTCCATGTTGGTGCCGCCAAAGTTGGCGCTGGCGCCGTCCACCGACACCGAGCTGACGCCCGCGCAGAACGGCGGGATGCACAGGCTGAGGCCAAAGCCCATGCTGCTCTCGTCAACCTTGAAGGCGTCGGTGTCTTGCAGGCTTTCGATGTTCAGGTCACCGCCCACATCGGCGATCACCTGCTGGCCGCTGATCACCGCGCCGCGCAGGTTGGTGTCGCCACCGGAAATCAAAGTGGCCGTGTTACCGGCCTGCACATGGCTGTTGGTGTGGGTCAGGGTGTCACCGTCGGCTTCGCCACGGTTGCCGCTTACCCCAAGGTCGAGGGTAAAGCCGTTGCGGCTGCCACCCAGCGAAAAGCCTATGCCTACGCTGGCACTGCTGCCTTTGCTGTCGCTGTCCTGCTGGCTGGTGTTGCGTGCGGCAAGCAGGTTGATATCGCCATCGGCCACCAGAGAGGCGTCGCGGCCGGCACGAATGTCGCTGCCCTGCACGGTGATATCGCTGTCGCTACCCGCCCCGCTGGCGTGCAGGCGTACGTCGTTGCCAGCGACGATGGTCGAGCCCGCAGCAGCATCGCTGTGCTGCACCGTGGTGCTCTGCTGCTGTTTGGTACCCAGCGACAGGCTGATGTTGATGCCACCGGCCATGCCCGGGTCTTGCGCGACGGCGGTCGCGGCATTGTTCACCGCCAGTGCCGTGGTCGCCGCCGCCAGCGCCTGCATGCGGCCATCCTCGGTTTTCTTCGAGGCGTCGTGCATCTGCTGGCTGGTCTGGATGGCACTGATGACCGGGTTGGTGATGGTCAGGGTGAAACCGGTCTGCTTGAAGCGTGTTTCACGGGTGCGGTCGGTGGTTTCACGGGCTTCGGTGATTGCAATCTGCTGGGCCAGCACGTCGATATCGCCCTTGGGCGCCATCACATCGCTGCCCACCTGCCGGTACTGGCGGCCGGCGTCGATCAGAATGTCACCCTCCGTGCTGCCAACGGTGCTGGCACGCGCGGTCTCACGGGTGGTGAGGTCCTTGACGCTCTGTTCCTGGGTGCCCAGCGTGACCGCGATACCGCCACCACTGAACAGGCCACTTTTCTTGGTGGCCTTGTCATGGCGCTCGCTGCTGCTTTCGCTGGCGGCTTCGATATTGATATCGCGGTCAGCCGCCAGCATGGTCTGGCTGGTGGATACCACATCGCTGCCGCGCACATTGATGTCGCGGCCCGCCTGCAGGTAAGCCTGCTCGGCACTGAGCGTGCTGCCGCTGGCCTGGCTCTGGCTCACAGTGTCACGCAGGGTGGTGGTCTTGCTGGAGAACAGCCCGTTACTACCCTTGAACTTGTGGGCCTCATCGGCGAACTGGTACTGCTCGGATGCGGCCAGTGTCAGGTCGCGCCCGGCGTCGGCCAGCACCATGCCCTGCTCGCTGCTCAAGGTAGCGCCGCGGGCCGCGATATCCTGCCCAGCCTGGACCCGCAGGTCGCCGGTTGCCTGCACCGTACTGCCCGCCTCACCACGGCTGGCCTCGTTGCGCCAGTTGCTGGAGTTCCACACCAGCGACTGCTGGTGGCTTTCGCCAAGCGTGGTCAGGTTGACGTCACGCCCGGCTTCAAGCTGGGTGACGCCCCCTGCGCCGGTGTTGACCACCTGTGCTGCAGCCAGGTTCAGGTCGTTGCCGGCCGACACCCGCATCGTGCCCTCGGCGCCGCTGACAAACAACCCGGCGACCCGCGACACGTTGGTGCGGCTGCCTTGTTCGCTGCTGCTGTCGCGGGTCAGCGAACGCACATTGATATCCTGCCCGGCTTCGATGGCCAGGCTGTCGGTGGCACCGATCAGGCCGCCGAGGTTATTGAGGTTGTCGCGGGTCTGCAACGACACGTTGTTGGCCTGGATGCGCCCACCGAGGTTGTCGATGTTCTGCGCGGTCAGCGCCATCACGCTGCGCCCACCCAGGCTGCCGCTGTTGAGCAGGTCGCCACTGAGGTCGAGCTTGAGTTGCTGGCCGGCGATCAGGGCACCATTGCCAGTAAGGTCGCCTTCACGTACCCGCACATACACCTGCGGCACCAGCACCTGGCGTGTCTCGCCGTTGGCCAGGGTTACCGAGCGCTGCACCAACCAGACGATATCGCTGGTCAGTTGGGCCATTTGCCCGGCAGTCAGGGCCACGCCCGGCACCAGGTTCCAGTCGTTGGCCAAGGTTACTGCATTATCGATCAGCGCCCGGTACTGGGTTTCGTCGCTGGCATAACCCTCGAGGAAGCGGCGCCCGGTGAGCTGGGCAATCTGTTCGCGGATCAGCTTCTGTTCGTAGAAGCCATCGCCCAGGCGCAGCTGGGTGGTGGCCGGGTCGACCTGCAGGCGGTCGAGCATGTAGTCCGACGACAGCCACTGACGGTAGCTGGTGAAGCGCGGGTCCGACTCGATCAGGTAACCCTGGGTGCCTGCAGGGTTGGTCTGGAACAGGCTGTTGCTCGGCAGCGCCAGGCTCGGCGCGCCGCTGCGCACCAGGTTGGCCACGCCCTGGCCGTCCTCGAGTTTCACCTCTACCACGGCGCCCACCTGGTGCTGCTCGCTGACCTGGGCGTCCACTTGCCCGACTGCCGCGACCTGCTGGCCCACCGCTTGTTGCTCGCGCCCGTTGATCTGGGTGCCGCTGCCACTGATGGTGGCGTGCTCGCCATACTCGGTGGGGGTGAGCTCGATGTCCTGGATCAACGGTGCCGGGCGATAGGCGGTGACGCTGGTGCCTTGGCGATCACGCCCCTTGCGCTGGATACGGTAGAAATTGGTGGCGGTACCGGCGTCCGTGGTTACGCGCTGGCCATCCACCTCGGTGTTGGTCACCGTGGCTGCCCCGGCCTGCAACAGGCCTCCCGCGAGGATGCGGCTCTTGTCGTTGTAAACCGAATCGCCGCTGAAGGTCAGGTTACCACCGGCCAGGATCTGCCCTGGCGCCGAGGTCAAAATACGGGTTTCGGTCACCGTACGGGTGTAGTCGTACCGATTGAAATTGTCGCGGGTACCCGTCGGTGTGCGCAGGTGGTCGACTTCGTCGTTGTAGACGCTGACCTCGTCCGGCCTGTAGCGGTTCGGCGAGCCGCTGATCTGATACTCGCGCAATTGCTCGCTGCTGACCTGCACCTGGGCGGTACTGAAATGTTCGTTGGTGTTGCGCAATGCGGCCACTGCCAGGCGCAGGTCACCCAGCGACTCGACAGTGGCACTGGCATTGCGCAACGCTGCGGCACTGCCGGTGGCATGATCGTCGGCATCGAGTGCACCACCAATGGCCAGATCGCCGGCGCTGAACAACAGCGCGTCTTCGCGGTTGTCGATGGACTGGGCGCCGATGTCCAGTTGCTCGCGGGCAGCGATCACCGCCGCACGCCCCTGCTCGTCACGGTTGTTCAACGCGTTGGCAGAGATGGCCAACTGGTCGCCGTAAATGCGCCCGGTGCCAAGGTTGTCGAGGGTAGCGGCCTGAAGCCGTACGTGCTGGCCGTCGAACAGGCCCCGGTTGGTCAGTTGGCCACCGACGCGCACATTCACTGCAGTGGCAGACAGCTCGCCGCTGG
Source organism: Pseudomonas sp. NBRC 111133 (assembly GCF_001320605.1). NCBI lineage: Bacteria > Pseudomonadati > Pseudomonadota > Gammaproteobacteria > Pseudomonadales > Pseudomonadaceae > Pseudomonas > Pseudomonas sp. NBRC 111133. The sequence continues at coordinate 29,110 of NZ_BCBJ01000069.1, forward strand.
CCTGGTTATCCAGCGCCTGGCTGCTGAGCGCGAGGGTTTTGCCGGCCAACAGCTGGCCGCTGTTGCTCAGGCTGCCGCCAATGGCGATGTCCAGCGTGCCATTGGCCTGCAGGCGCCCGCGGGTGGTCAGGTCGCCCTGCTGGCGCAGGATAAGGTCGCCCAGGCTCAAGGCCTGGCCGCTGCCGCTGAAGTAGGCGGCATTCATCGACAGCAGGCTGCCGGCCAGCAGGGTACCGCTGCCATTGTCGATGCGCAGGCGCGTGCCGTTGCTGTCACGGTCGGCCAGCAACAGCTTGCCGCCTGCCGAAACCAGGCCTGCATCGTTGTTCAGGCCATTGCTCAGGCCCAGGTCGATGTCGCTGTCGGCGCGCAGTGCGCCCGAACGGTTGTCCAGGCTGTCGGCGCGCAGCAGCAGCGACTGGCCTTCAATGCCATGGTCCAGGCCCCCACTCGTGCTGTTGTCCAGCTGCGCCGTGGTCAAGGTGAGCTGCCCGGCGCTGCGCAACAGGCCGTTGCGGTTGTCGACCGTGCTGGCCTGTTCGAGGGTCAGCGCACCGCGTGCCTGGACTTCGCCCGTCTGGTTATCCAGTTGGGCGCCGGTCAGACGCACCGTGCTTTCACCGATGATCTGGCCGTGGTTCACCAAGGTTTCGGCAGCCAGCAATAGGTCGCCCTTGCCGGCGATGAAACCTTGGTCGTTGATCAACTGTGCGCTGTGCAGTTGCACTTCACCCTGGCCGACGATGCCCTGGGTGGTGCCGGAATCGCTATTGCGCAACGCCTTGTCGCCGGTGTCGACCAGCAGGCGGCCACCGGCCTGGATCAGGCCTGCGGCATTGAGCAACTCGCCACTGCGCAAGTCGAGCGTGGCAGCAGCAGCGAGGGTGCCACCGCTGTTATCGACACTTTGACCGCGACTGTCGAGCAACAGGTTTCGACCACTGACCACACCTTGACGGTTATCCACACCCGCTGCACTCAGCTGAATGTCCCCCGTCGCTTCCAGACGCCCGCCCAGGTTGAGCAGCCTGTTATCCAACGTGAGCTGCAAGCCGGCATTCACCGAGCCGAGTACCCCGCCGCTGTTGTCCAGCTGGCCGGCCATCACTTGCATGGCCTGGGTGGCCGCCACGGTGCCGGCCAGGTTGCTCAGGCGCTGGGCCTGGATGTTCAAGGCGCCGCCAGCGTTGAGGGTGCCGTCGTCGTTGAGCAACTCACCCACGTTGAAACTGGCCGCGCCACCGGCGGCAAGCGTGCCACCGCGGTTGTCCAGGTGCTGGGCACTGCGCACTTCGAGGGTACCGCCCTGCGTGGCGATGACCGTGCCATCGCGGGTGTCGAGGGTACGCGTGTCGAGCACCAGCTTGCGGGCCTGGGTCTGCCCCTCGGCGAGCACGGCGTCCTGGGCCGTCAGCTGCAAGGTGCCGTTACTGGCCAAGGTGCCCGCCTTGCCGTCGAGCTGATCGGCACGCACCTTCAATTGCCCGCTGCCAGCGTGTTCAACCTTGCCTTGCTGGTTGTTCAGGCGGCTGGCTTGCAGGGTGAGGTCCTGACCATTGCTGGCGATGCGCCCGCCGTGGTTGTCCAGCGTGCCTGCGGCCTGGAGGCTGGAAACGCCCTGACCTGTCTGCACCAACTCGCCACCGACGTTGGCAATGTGCCTGGCCGTCAGTTGCAGGTTACCCACGTTGACCTTGGCACTGTCGCTGCGCAAGGTGCCACTGGCGCTGGCATTGAGCGTGCCTGCACTGTTGATCTGGCTGTCGGCCAGGTCCAGGTCACCTTGAGTTGCATTGAGCCGCATGTCGCCGGCCTGGGTCTGGCTACCGTGCAGGTCGATGTTTTTGCCTTGCAGGTCGAGCGTGCCGCTGGCATGAACCTGGCCATGGGCCGCGATCTGTTCTGCACGGGCTTGCAGGCGGGCATTGCCACTGGACTTGCCCGCGCTATCGACGCCAGCCGCCAGCAAGGACGCCTTGCTGTTGCTGAGCGTGGCGGCCTGGATATTCACATCGCCTTGGCCAGCCAGCACGCCACTGTTTGTCACGCTACCGGCGCTGGTCACCTCCAGCGAGCCTTTGGCATACGCACTGCCACTGTTTTCAACAGCCGCAGCCGCTACCTGCAACGCACTGGCACTGCTGATCGCGCCCTGGTTGACCAGCTTACCATCGGCGCTGACCACCACGTCACCGGCCATGGCGCCGATTTGCCCGGCGTTGCGCACGCCTACACCGGCCTCGGTGCCCACCAGCTTGATCCTGCCGGCGTACATGCCACCCAGTGCTGCCACATCAATTGCCACTTCCGGCTTGGAGCTGCCGTCGTCTGCAAGCGCAGTAGCCTGGGTGTTAGCTGCATTCACCTGGTTGCGCCCGGCGGTGACTTTCAGATCGCTGGCCCACACCCCGGCGTTAACCTCGACGGTGCGTGCAATCAGGTCGGTGTAGTCGCTGTCACGGGCATCCAGGCCCTTGCCAGTGATGCTCAAGGTACCGCCCTCAACGCGGTAGCCGGTGATCTGGCCATTTTCCAGTTGGACACGCCCGGTGGTCAGCGTAGAGCGGTCAGCGTTGATGAAGCCGCAACCGTCGCAGGTGATACCGGCCGGGTTGGCGATTACCACCTCGGCGCGCTTGCCGGCCACTTCGACATAACCGCGCAACTGGCTGGGGTTGCTGGCGTTGACTTCGTTGAGGATGACGCGCGCGCTGCCATTGCCCAGGTACGGGTTACCTTCGACCCAACCGCCCAATTGTGTCTGGCTGTTGCTCCCGGCGTTATTGAGGATGGCACCTCGGCCATCCACATCGAACTGGTTGTAGGTGTTGTGCGAAACACCGGCTGCACTGGGCGCCTGGATGTTGACCAAAGGTGTGCCGTTGGCGCTTTCCATCACCATCGGCCGCTGGCCGGCCGGAGCCGATGGATCGGCAACAATGCCCGCAGCCCAGGCCGGCGCAGCACTCAGGCTTACCAGGCCCAGGGCGCCCATGACGGCAAAGCGCAAGCGGCCCAAGGTTGCGATGCACTGCCCGGCACCGTGCCCTGGCGCCTGCGTGTTGCCCGGCGCCTTGCCCTGCGCGCTGACATTTTCGGCCACCACCATGAGCAGGCCGCGCGCCTTGTTGAAAACGATCCGGTAAAGGTGCTTGTTCATTGCAATTCCCTTTGCGCTTGCAGGTCAGGCAGCGGTGACGACGGGGTGGGCGGCAAACCAGGCTCGGGCCTGTTCGGGGATCACGCCGATGCCATGAAATGTCTTGATCTTCAGGCCACGCTGTTCGCCCTTGTGGTAGAGCGCACGGGCACAGCTGTTGGGGAACACGCGGCTTAACAACAGCCGGCTCAGTACCTCGGTGTGACCAAACGGTGCAACCCAGTCGTTCACCCACAGCCGCTGGCCGCTGCACCAGTCAGCGTCGTCCATCTCGATGGGCGAACGTGTCAGGTAACGGCGCTCGGCGGCCTCGTCCAGGCTTAGCCACGACAGGTAGAACACCGGCTTGCCACCCTCGCTGCCCAGCACGAACTGGCGGTGCTTCAGGGCCGGCAGCAGCAGGCTCGACAGGGTGTGCAGCGGCACGTCACGGTGCGCTTGGGAATGCATCCACAACCAGGTGGCGCTGCCCAGCGCCGTGGCCTCGTTCCAGGGCTCGTCAAACACGCCAGGGGCTGTGATTTCAAAGGTGTCGAATCGCATGCTGGGCCCTCAGAAAGACAACGCGACGGTAAAGGCACTGGTGAAGTGGGCGGTTTCGAAACCGTCCGGCTTTTTCAGCGGCGTGCCCCACGACCAGTCGTAGGACAGGTTGCGGTACCCGCCGCGTACTCCCACCACAGCGCCGGCCAGGCGCCGGCCAACCAGGTAGTCGGCGGAATTGCCGCCCACCTCGCCGTAATCGATACCGGTGTAGAGCTCCTGGCCGCTGCTGCCCAGGGCCAAGCCCAGTTCGTTGCTCAAAGTCCAGCCGCGGTCGGCGGCCAGGATGTTTTCACCATCGAAGCCGCGCACGCTGTAGCGCCCACCGATGCTGAAGCGATCCTGGGGAACCAGTTCGGTGCGGTTCCACTGTGCGCGCCACGCACCCAGATAACGCCAACGCTGGTCATAGGCGCTGAACGGCACTTGCCACTGGGCATCGGCCAGGATGATTTTCGAGCGCGACGAGCCGTCCCCAATCGCCTCTTCAGGGGCCTCCAGCGAACCATGGGCACCGGTGCCACGGCGATAACTGGCCCCCAGGTCGAGGGTGGCCGGCCCGATAAACTCGCGGTGGTTGAAGCCTGCCTGCCAGCCAGCCATGCGTCGGTGCTGTTGCTGGATCTGCGTGTCATCGATGAAATTGTCGGACGAGCGCGTCCACAGGCTGCTCCACAGCGTGGTCTTGCGCACGGCATCGCGGTATACGAGGCGCGACAGGCGCAGTTCGTTGTTGCGGCTCTCGCCGCGGTACTGGAAGTTCTGGTTAACCCCGGCCACATTCTGGTGGTAGTCGTACTCACTGCTGGTCACCGCCAACTGCCAGTAACCAAAGGGCACCGAGTAATGCAGCGTATGGCCCTTGGAGCCTTTGTCGCCGGACTCGCCACCGCCCAGGTCATGGTTGAAACTGGCGTAGAACAGGTCGTTGAAGCTCAACGGGTTGTCCAGCGACAGCGCTACGGCGCCCTGGTATTTGCCGGTTGTCTTGCTACCGCCGTTGTCCACCGACAGGCTCAGGCGTGCCGGGAAACGCTGGCGCCATGCAATGATCACATCGCTCTCGCCGGGTTTGGCGTTGCTGCCGCTGGCAGGGGCGATGCGGATATCGGCTTCTGCGGTGGGCACGCGCTTGAAGTTCTCCAGCGCTTGCTCGATATCACGCAGGTTCAACAGGTCGCCGGGCTGGGCCGGCATGGCGTTCCACAGATTGGCGCGCCGGCTTGTGCCTTCGGCGAAACGGATATCACCAATACGCCCCGGCAGCAGGGTCAGTACCAGGATGCCGCTGCTCAGGTCTTGTGCTTCGGCCAATACCCGGGTGGTGACGTAACCCTTTTGGATAATCGCATTCTGCATGCGCTTCATCGTGAGATTGATAGCGCCCGACCCCAGGCAGCGCCCCAGCGCGGGGTCACCGTTGGGGTTGGCCGCCGCCAGGGCCCACTGGAACTGCTCGGCGGCGTCGCCGATCAGGCGAATGTCGTTGATCCTGAAGCACGGGGTTTCCCGGGCGGGCAGTATTCCGTGCGCGGTGGTGGGCGCTTCCAGGCGCACATCCGGCTGGGCTTCAAGCTGCTCACGCAATGCCCGTTCGCGCTGCTGTTGGCGCAACAGAGGATCGTCGGCTGTAGCAGCAAGGCTGCTTTGCGCTGCGCTCAGGCAGCCGGCCAGCAGGAGCAGGCGGAGGGCGATGGTAGGCATATCACATCCTTGTGGACCGATAAGTACGGAAGCGTTTATCGGGCGATGTGACGGGCGAGAGCAGGAAAAGTTGCAGCAGATGGGAAGAAAATTGGTGAAAAATAGCTTTTTGTGAAGCAATTCCCACACGAAAAGTCGTGTTTTGTCGCAGCTAACACAACATGAAGCAGCGGCGTGGTAGCGGGTTCAGGGCGCTGCGCGACCACCCTGGGGCGCACAGCGCATGCACACGCTTAAGCGGTCGGCTCGGTTGGCTCGGGGGGCTTCGGTTCGTCGATTTCCAAGGGCGCCTCGGCCAACTGCACGGGTTTCGCTTCGGGGTTTTCCACCTTGCGCAGGCGGCTCAACTCCGGCAAACCCAGCTTGAGTAACCGCGCCGTCTTGCCGCTGGCTACCTTCTCTATCCCTTGCTCGGCCGGCAGCCGCGACAACTGCCCAGCCAGGTTCATGGCCAGAATCTCCCGCGAATAGACGCCACCGCCAAGCTGGTAAATGGCCGCGATCAACTCCCGCAGCGCCAACGGCAAACGCCAGCGGGTACGTAGCGCCGAGCCGAACGCCGCACCAAATTCGACAAGCGACAGCTGCACCTTGTCCTCGTCCAGTTCGCCGCCGGCCAGGCGCCACTCCTGCAGGCAACGCAACACCGCCAGGTCGCCCAGGCAATGCAGCAAACCCGCGCAATAACAACGCCCTTCGTCCAGTTCGAGCATGCGCGCCAAGGTACGGCCATATTCGGCAGTGTGCAGCGACAGGTCCCAGTAACGGGCGGCATGTTCCGCCAGCAACGGGTCGCTGAGGCGTGCGCTGCGCTTGAGGGTCATGCCCAGGATCAGGTTCATGCTCTGGGTACTGCCAAGCTTGTTCAAGGCCTGCAGCAACGTTTGTACCGGGGCGTCACGGTGCAGCGCGGCGCTGTTGGCGGCGGCAATCAACACAGCGGTAACCTGAGGGTCGTTACGCACTTCCTCTTCCAGCACCTTCAGGTTCAGGCCCTGAGGGTTGAGCGCGCGCTTGATCGCTACCTCCACATCCGCCAGCAACGGCCCACCATCGGCAGTAGCGCGGCGTTGCTCAAGGTAGGCCGGCAGGCTGGCACCGGGCTGCAAGGCAGGGGCCGGGCAGGCGATTTCCTCGCCAACCGCCACCAGCAGCTCTTCCAGGCGCTTGCGCAGGTTGTCCAGGTTCAGCGGCTTGCTCAGGTAGGCGGTAGGGTGCAGCGGCAATGTTTCGCGCACGCTGGCGCTGTCGCTGCGGTTGCTCATGAGGATGAACGGCAACTCCGGCCCTTTGGCGCGGACCTTGCGCAACAGGTCCAGGCCGTCGACACCGGCCAGCTCGCGGGCGGCGATGATCAGGTCAGGTTTGTTGGCCAACAGGTTGAGTGCCTGCGAACCGTCGGCGCATACATGCAACCGGGCATCACAGCGTACGCTGAGCAGCATTTCGCTGAGCATGTCACGTACCCAGGGATCGCCCTCGACAATCAGTACGCTTGGTGCGGTGGGGTTTGCAGCGCTCATCGCCAACAGCTCCTGATTAGCCTCACACACAGTCCGTCGCAGCTTCCAAAGCAAATCCTCCGCTAACGATAGCGCCCCATGGCTTTTCTGGGCACAAAAAAAACCCGCCGAGGCGGGTTTTTTTCTGAAGCGTGTCACATCAAGCGAGTTCAGCGAAGCACTCTTCGATGATGGCCAGGCCTTTGTCCAGCAGGGCGTCTTCAGCAGTCAGCGGTACCAGGATACGCAGGACGTTGCCGTAGGTGCCGCAGGACAGCAGGATCAGACCCTTCTCGCGTGCCTTGGCGACCACCTGGCCAACAGCAGCAGCGTTCGGGGTGTGAGTGCCTTTCTCGAAGACTTCGACAGCAATCATCGAGCCCAGACCACGGACGTCGCCGATGATCGGGAACTTCTTCTGGATTTCGCGCAGGCCAGTGGTCAGGCGCTCACCCACAGCCTTGCTGCGGTCCAGCAGTTTTTCTTCTTCGAACACTTCGATCACGGCCAGGGCCGCGGCGCAAGCGATCGGCGAACCGGCGTAGGTGCCGCCCAGCCCGCCTGGCGCGATGGCGTCCATGTACTCGGCCTTGCCGCACACACCGGCCAGCGGGAAGCCGCCAGCGATGGATTTGGCGAAGGTGGTCAGGTCAGGCGCAACGCCCATCTGTTCCATGGCGAAGAAGGTACCGGTACGGCCAGCGCCGGTCTGTACTTCGTCGGCGATCAGCAGGATACCGTGCTTGTCGCACAGCTCGCGCAGGCGCTTCATCAGCTCTTTCGGCGCTGGCAGGAAGCCGCCTTCGCCTTGTACTGGCTCGAGGATGATCGCGGCGATGTCGCGTGGCTCGGCGTCGTTCTTGAAGATGCGCTCGACCGAGGCGATGGCGTCGTCAACGCTGATACCGTGCAGCTCGCTCGGGAACAGGGCGCGGAAGATGCCGCCTGGCATCAGGCCCATGCCAGCGGAGTACGGCACGACCTTGCCGGTCAGGCCCAGGGTCATCATGGTACGGCCGTGGTAGCCGCCGGTGAAAGCGATCACGCCAGCTCGGCCAGTGGCGGCACGGGCGATTTTTACGGCGTTTTCAACGGCTTCGGAGCCGGTGGTGACCAGCAGGGTCTTCTTGTCGAAGTCGCCTGGTACCAGCTTGTTGATCTTTTCGCACAGCTCTACGTAGGGTTCGTAGGCCAGCACCTGGAAGCAGGTGTGGCTGACTTTGGTCAGCTGATCTTGCACGGCTGCAACCACTTTCGGGTGCAGGTGGCCGGTGTTCAGTACTGCGATGCCGCCGGCGAAGTCGATCAGTTCGCGGCCTTCAACGTCGATCACGGTCGAGTTCTTCGCGGTGTCGACGAAGATCGGGTGGATTTGGCCGACGCCACGTGGGACGGCAGCTACACGACGTTGCATCAAGGATTCGTTGGTCTTGCTCATAATGCCCTCATTGCGCCGACAGGAATGGCGCTTTTATTCGGGGGTGGCTGGGAGTGCTCGCGAACAGTATTCGTTGATCGACTGCCGCAAACGCCCTGGCCACCAGGTAATGCGATGTAAAAAAGGCCAGCGAGACGTCGCTCTCGCGCCCCGCTGGCAGAGGTAAAGCCTTTACCGTGCTATCAGACGCTGATGCACAGGTATTTGATTTCGAGGTAGTCCTCGATACCGTACTTGGAACCTTCGCGGCCCAGGCCCGAAGCCTTGATGCCACCGAACGGTGCCACTTCGTTGGAGATCAGGCCGGTGTTGATACCCACCATGCCGTATTCCAGGGCTTCGGCAACACGGAACACACGGCTCATGTCGCGGGCGTAGAAGTACGAAGCCAGGCCGAACTCGGTGTCGTTGGACATGGCGATGACTTCGGCTTCGTCTTTGAAGCGGAACAGCGGCGCCAGTGGGCCGAAGGTCTCTTCCTTGGCGACGGCAGCGGTCTTCGGTACGTCGACCAGGATGGTCGGCTCGAAGAAGTTGCCTTCGATGATCTTGCCACCGGACAGCACCTTGGCGCCTTTGCCAACGGCATCTTCGATGTGTTCCTGAACCTTGGCGACAGCTTTACCGTCGATCAGCGGGCCAGTGGTGGTGCCTTCTTCCAGGCCGTTACCGATCTTCAGCTTGGCAACAGCGGCGGCCAGCTTCTGGGCGAACGCGTCGTAGACGCCGTCCTGCACGTAGATACGGTTGGCGCAGACGCAGGTCTGGCCGTTGTTACGGTACTTGGAGATGATCGCGCCCTCGACCGCCTTGTCCAGATCGGCGTCGTCGAACACGATGAACGGGGCGTTGCCACCCAGCTCCAGGGAAACCTTCTTGATGTCCTTGGCGCATTCTTCCATCAGCTGGCGACCGATTTCGGTCGAGCCGGTGAAGGACAGCTTGCGTACCAGGGAGTTGCCAGTCAGCTCGCCGCCAACTTCGCCAGCGCTGCCGGTAACCACGCTCAGCACGCCAGCCGGGATACCGGCACGGTGGGCCAGCTCGACCAGGGCCAGGGCGGAGTATGGGGTTTGCGAAGCAGGCTTGAGCACCATGGTGCAGCCAGCGGCCAGGGCCGGGCCGGCTTTACGGGTGATCATGGCGGCCGGGAAGTTCCACGGGGTGATGGCCGCGGTAACGCCGATTGGCTGTTTGATGACGATCAGACGCTTGTCTGGCTGGTGGCCAGGGATGGTGTCACCGTAGACGCGCTTGGCTTCTTCGGCGAACCACTCGATGAACGAGGCGGCGTAGGCGATTTCGCCCTTGGCTTCGGCCAGTGGCTTGCCTTGCTCGGTGGTCATCAGGCGAGCCAGGTCGTCCTGGTTCTCGATCATCAGTTCGAACCAGCGACGCAGCTTGGCCGAACGCTCCTTGGCGGTCAGGGCACGCCAGGCCGGCAGGGCCTTGTCGGCGGCTTCGATGGCGCGGCGGGTTTCCGCGGTGCCCATCTTCGGCACGGTACCGATGACTTCACCGGTGGCCGGGTTGGTCACCTTGATGGTCTGGCCGTTGTCCGCATCCAGCCACTCACCATTGATATAGGCTTGCTGGCGGAACAACTGAGCGTCTTTGAGCTGCATGTCGGCTTCCCGAATTGTTGATTGTTGAAAAGCGCCCAAGGCAGGGCATCGAGCGTTTGAAATCTCAAACGAATGCTAAGCGGCTGCTGGGGTGTTGGACAATAGGCTGTTCGAAAAAAAGAACGAATGGTTGAACACCCTATCCGAAATTGCCCGTCAAATGGCCGGTACAGGGTAGACGAACGAGCTGAAAGAAATGTGAAGGGAGGACCGACGGCCCTCCCGGCAGGGATGTATCAGAACGCCTTGGCCAGGTCGATCACCAGTGCCCGGTAGCCGACACTGCCCGGCTGTCGGCTATGCACTTTCAGCTCCACCAGCACCTCCTGGGTCCCACGCCGCACCTCGTTGAGCACGGTAGTGGTCAACTTCTCCGGCGTCAGGAAGTTTACCGAAGCCGAGTAGATGAACTGGGTATCAGTCTCCGGCCAGCCTTGGGGCGAGGCCAGTATCCATTTCACCTGCTTGTCGCGACCGATCTTCGCCACGCCCTGGTGCCGTGCTGAAACGATGATGCTGTCGTCATCGGCGTCGTAGTCGATGGCATTGACGTGCGCCCAGTTGCGCCCGGTGCCCACGCCGGGGGTGTCGCCAAAGGGCAAATCACCTTCGGCCAGTTCATTTGCCAGCCGCTCGTGTTGCTTCTGCACACCTTCCGGCAATTGAATGGCGGCCTTGCCCAAGGTTTCCAGCAAGTCGCCTCGATACGGATCAAGGATCTGGTTGAGGTCCCAGAAGTCCAGCACATCCCCGGCCTCGTTAACCTCGATGATGTGGTCGCGGATCGAACGTACGCGCTTACCGTCCGGGCGGCGATAGTCGCTGGTACCCACCCTTAGCAGATAAGTGCCATTGGTAGTCTCGCGAATTTCATGGGAGAAGTCGGCGAACTTGTCGGGCAGCGTGCGCTGCCAGATACGCCGCCCCAGCAAGTCGTACTTGGAATAGGTCTGGCCCTGGCCCCAGATCAGCTTGCCATCGCGGCGGTTGGAATCGTGGATCTGCTCGATGTCCTGGTACCAGCGCACATCGCCGTTGCTGTCGGCGATCCAGTTGTTGCCCACCTGATCCCATTCCGCCGCACCGCCCAGAGCATTCCATTTGAAGGCACGGCCACCCGGGATGTCACCTTGCAAGTGGTTGAACAGCTAAAGGCGCTTGGAAGGCTAAGGCCAGAACTGATCGCGCTCTGAGCGGGTTGAACACCCTGCCGGAGTGACTTGGCAGGTAAAAACAGCTACAGATCAAGGCGATGGACGCCACCGATTCAGATGGGTATCATGCGTGCGCGTTGCACTCGTAGCTCAGCTGGATAGAGTACTGCCCTCCGAAGGCAGTGATCATCGAGTTGAGAAGGGTGAAGGCTAGTGGTCAAATAGTTCGCCGCAACACATACGCACCTGTAGCTCAGCTGGATAGAGTATTGCCCTCCGAAGGCAAGGGTCGTGGGTTCGAATCCCGCCAGGTGCGCCATATCCTCTTGATTCAATGGCCTTTTTCTAAGGCTTCGCCGCTTCCGCTGCTGAATCGGCGCCCTCCAGCAAAATTCCCTTGATGCCAGCTCTCAGGCTGCGATGAGCACTGCCCTCAGTGTCATCTAGCGGCGGCTTTTCAGGCTGTGCCAATTCTGTGCCCAAAGCGTGCCGCACGGTGAGATGGCATGCCGGTTACTTCGCAGAGATTGAGTATTAGCCACAATCAGGCACAACTCCCAACCCATCTGAAAGCACCTAAGCAGAAGGGGCCTTTCGGCCCCTTCGTTACTTTAGTTGTTGAGCATGCTCTCCAGCTTTTCGATCAGGAAGTCCAGCGGGCTGCGCCCCTCCAACCGTTTCTCGAAGACCTCATTACGGTGATAGGCGACCCAGGTATCGAGCGCCTGGCGGTTGTTCTTCTCGTAGCCGGAGCCAAGGATGCAGACCAGTTCATTGCCGTTGGGGCTCTCGAGGTAGTGGCTCATGGCAGAAGCCAAATGCTTCAAGTACTGGTGTTCACGAGCCTCCATCGCCGGATGCAGGTACGTGACGTTGCTGCGGTTGATCAATTTCATGTGAGTACTCCTCAGTCCTTCAAATTGGCTTGGATCAGATTGTCGAAGGCGCTTCCGTCACGTCGGGTCAAGTTAGGCACGTAGCGCGAGTAGACGCGGAACAGCATCTCTGTAGTTGTGTGGCCCATCTGCCGGGCAATCCACTCCGGGTTTTCGCCTGCAGCCAGCCAAAGGGTCGCAGCCGTATGGCGGGTCTGGTAAGGGCGTCGCTGGCGCAGCCCCAGATGACGCAGCAGCGGAAACCAAACCCTGTTGTTGATGTTGCGGTACGAAAAAGGCGTACCTTCCCGAGAACAGAAGACGAACTGACCACTCCCCGTCTTCTTCTGCTGATCGAGCAGGGCCTTGTACACCGGGCCAGACATGTCGATTTCGCGTTGCGAGCCGTCATTCTTCGTGTAGTCGAGCCGGCCACCGACCCAAGTTTCGCGGATAAGGATTTGCCGCCTCTGAAAGTCGACGAATTTCCACTGCAGGCCGTCGACTTCTCCCGTGCGCATCCCGGTGAAGAAGCGCACCGTGTAGTAGTTGCGGAAGTCCTCGCGCACGGCACCGAGAATCTGCAGCACTTCATCCAGAGTGAACGGCTCCACATCGGTCTTGGGAACCTTCAGCGATTTGATGTTGAGGTACGGTGAAGTAAACTCAAACCGGTCAGCCGCCTCACTAAGGATCATGCGCAATGGCGTCATGATGTGGTTGATTCGCGTCGCTGACAGAGCCTGCCCCTTCAGCCCGGGAACTTTGCCGAGTGCCGAGCGGAAGGACAGGATTTCTGCCTTGGTGATGGCGCTGACTTCTTGTCTGCCGAATGTTGGTAGCAGGTATTTATCAAGGGTCTGACGTACCGTCGTTGTATGTGTGTCGCGCCACTCCACACGCTTTTCGTCGAACCAGCGTTCGGCGAAGTCCCTAAATGGTGGAGTCTTCAATATCGCGCAGCCAGCCCGCAGTCTTGCGAACTCCTGAACCTTGCTGCTTTGCGGAAAGTAAGTGGCATAGTCGAAGCTTCCCAGCGTGATTTCTGCCTCAATACGCTCAAGGATTTTCTCCAGCTTTTTTCGATTGGCCGGCGTATCAGGCAACGTGGTTTGCTCACGGCAGCGTTTGTCCAGATAAGTGAAGTCGAAGAACAACTTCTCGTTGTCGGCACGGGCACGAATCTTACCCATGGCAAATGCCTCCGCCGGCCATAGGTATCAAACTGGAGGTGCGGGAATGCTTCTGCATGTCCTTTTCGATGGCCTCCCAAATGAACAGGATCTTTCGACCACCAAACGGGCGGAAGTAATGGATGCCTTCGAGCAGTACCGAGTCCTTCAGGCGGTTACGGATGGTGCGCACGTCGTACTTCATACGAGTGGCCAGCTCCTCGGTGGTCAGATAGGTGTGAGACATAGCAATGCCCTCTCTGCTAAATTGAACGACAGCGGATTCTTATGAGCTCCTGATAGCTCATAATGATCTCCTGAAGATCAATATAACGCTCATTTTGGGCTTTGCAAGTACAAAATGATCTCTAGAAGATCATTTTTTGGAGATTGAGATGGTCAAGTGCCATTTATCTCGCCTACTCGGTGAGCGGAAATTGAAGATAAGTGACGTGGTTAGGGACACGGGGATCAACCGCGGAACCCTCACGCGGCTCTATCACGAGACCGCGCAACGGGTGGAGCTCAAGGACCTGGAGACGATCTGCCAGTACCTGAACTGTGAGGTGGGTGAGTTGCTGGAACTGCAGGATGATCCGGAGGGCTGAATGCCCTCCGGACTTGGTCAGGCACGGAAATGCCAGTCGATGGAAGCCATCAGCATCAGGTAGCGCAGGGCGGCGCCGGAGTGATGGTTCTGCCTTGCCTCACCCTTCAGCTCAAGCTTCGCCCTTATACCCAAATGTAGATTCGCTACATCGTTACTCTCCGGCGCGTGCTGACTGAACGACCGGCGAGTGCTCCCGAGCTGCTGACGCCAGTAGGACTTGGTCGTCTTCGGCTTGTTAGCGTCGTAGACGATCAGCTCGATAGATCGAGCCGGAATACCTATAGCACTCAGCAGCCACAGATAGTCCTGTGCATGGTCCTCGTCACGGTTACGCTGGAATCGCAGCGTGGTTTCAGTCATCCAACAGCGCTCAACAAAATCATCAATCACGCGCTGGGCGCGTTCGCTGTCGGGGCCTTCGAGCAGGTCGTAGAGGCGCTGCGCATACTCGGCCACAGCCTCACGCCCACCATGCTTTGGAGGCGAGGGCAACAGCGACAGATACGACGAACCTTCTGCATACAGAGCAGGTTGCAGCCTGTGTTTAGGGCTTGAGCTGCTTGCTCCCGGTCGCTGTTGCATATCGCGGATACAGCGTGCCCGCTCAAGCATCATTTCACGCGCCTCGGCAGAAAACTCGACCCAGTCGAGATTGACCGCTCGACCTGTCTGCTCGGCATATGAGGCATACGCCAGCATCGACTCGATAGCCAGAATTCGCCCAATCGCCCAGTTCTGCTCCACCTGTTCAGCCTGGCCTCGACTCGCCTTCTTCCGAGCACGCTTACGCTCCTTCAGGGGTCTAATGCGACCGATGATGTCGAGTAGCACGCCGCACTCAGCTGAAATGCCTTCACGGGGCTCAGTGCTCATGGTGGGTTGGCTTACCTCGGCTATCTTGGCGACGTTTGCGGCGTTGAATATCCAGTTCTGGGGATTCCATTGCCACATCATTGCCATGATCTGAGGCAGGCTATGGACGTAGTGCAACAGTGTGGTTTTTGGGCTGCCATGCCCGAGGATGGCACTGACAATATGGACGATTCGCCGGGTGGGGCCCTCTACAGGCAACATCGCCTTACGCAACCTGAGGTCATCTCTGAGCCAGCGAGTGGTAAGGGGCAGATCTTTGAAAACCAGCTCTGGTGATAGCGCATTCTGCGCACCCATCAACTTGAGCAAAAACCACGTGGCGCAGGAATGGCGCAGGTGATGGTAATGCAGGAACTCGGAACCCGTGACTGCTCGCATGCAGTCATGTAGAGCTGGGAACAGGCAGCTCTCGCTGACCCACTGAGTTCTCAGCTGTGGGATGCAGAACAGGAATTCCGACGTTGAATTTTGGCTTTCTTCCTGCTGCCGCTCTCGATACCAGTCGATCAGCAATGTGAGCTCATCGGGCTCAAGCAGCTCACGCAGCGGCAAACTCCGAACCGCATTCTGGGTTTTCAACCCACGCTGTGCATGGGGGCGAATGAGCAGGTCAACGGGCAGCTCTATTCTGGCCTGTTCATCTTTAGATAGCCTGCGCATATGCGATTGCCGAGCTTGAATATGCGCGCACTCCGCTGCTGAAAATTCGGGCAGATGCAAATCACGTAGGCGAAGCTTTAGAGCCTCGTTACGCCGCAATCCCAACCGGAACCCCAAGATCAACAAAAGCCTCGCAGCCGTCACCAGACGTGGCGTTCGCAGCTCAAGCCCGCATGTGCCGAGCGCCTGCATAACCAATTGGTACTGCTCCTCGCTGATAATGCGAGCATCTACCCTGGTCACACCTTTGCCGATGCCTAGGATTGAGTAGGGGCTGATTGTCGGGTAGTTGTAACGACGCTGCAGAAACGTGTGAAACTCCTGGACTGCCTTGGCCAGGGTGCGCCGTTTGCTATCTGTGGCCTGAGCATCCAGTGCGGATTCATACACAAGTTCGAGCGCGTCAATTTCGAGCTCGAAGATGCTTATGCCATCTAACCGAGAGGAAAGTGCTGCGCCTAGTACTTGGGTATATCGCTTTATCGTGCTTCGCCCAATACTGTGGCCGTATGCGGAGGCGCCACCCAGCATGTAGGCAAGCCAACTCTGGATTAGGCCGGGAAGTTCTCCATGAGACTCCGCTTGCAAAGGGCTCTCTATGGGCAGGTTGTCCCGGATCCGATCGCGCAGTTCCTCCAGCCATGCGGGTGGGTCAGGGTTATCCTCAGTTACATCCGAAACAGATTCATCGTCATAAGTCCCCGCAGGGTCCTCGAGATCATCTAGGCCGAGAATATTGCCCCAAGATGAGGGGCGCAGTGACTGCGAGACAAAACCCTTGCGGCATGCAAAATTCACCAGCACCTGCGGCAGCCGCAACTGCATTTGCATCCTTAGAAAATCAAACAGGTCGCTGGGATTCTCTGGATGATACTGTTCAGGTACCTCAACCTTCTTCAGGAATGCACAGACACAGCGCATGTGCCAATTTCTACGCTTTAGTTTGCCGGTGCTTTTTTGAACATCATCCACGCAGCGTATCAACAGAGCCAGCGTTGCCGGATCAGGGAACCACTGCCGAAATTCAGCGACGGCATTGCCGCGGATCGATAGCGGCAGACGTATCTCGGGAATTCCCGCTACCCACTCGATGCTGTCTGGCGTCGTACTGAGCATGGCATTCAGCTGAGCCACATCGAGCAATCCGCCGTTGTAGGCCGCACTCATTAGTAGCAGACCAATGCGCTCATCCGTGCTGAGCGCATCGATATCCAGTTTCAGACCCTGCTGCAGGGCGTGAATCAGTTGGCTGCTGCGTTGAATTCGCTCAGCCGTGTAGACGTCAGGATTGATCGGGTTTGCTGCACGCCTGACGGCAATGGCTATTCGTGCCAGCGGAAATCCCGGGATTTGGTCCCGAACTCGCTGAGTGATGCTGCGCAGTACGTTGCGCAACGTGTGATTTTTGCCGAGCTGTGCCTCCAGTTCGCGGACGTGTGTCGTCGAGATCCCGTATATGGCACATTCACCCAACAGCCATTTGCCGAACGCCGTACCGGACTTCTCGGCAATCGACTTCAGAAGCGCTCGCATCTCGGGCATCCATTCCGGCTCATGAGGCCGAGCCGACCAGATAACACTGCCCTGTTGATTGTTTAGACGGGGCAGGTTCATTCTGTCACCCACTGGCTGCTCAGAGCCGACCAGCCAAGCTCCCTGAGTAGTGGGGTAATCCACTCATCTAGAACCTTGGCGTATACCGCAGGGCAGAACGTCGAATAGGCGTCCTGAGGCTCCTCACCCCTGAGCCAGCGCTTCTGAAGGACAGCCCCGCTCCGTGAGTTCCGTGCGGGTGAATTTCCGGTGGGCATTGACTCGATGCGTGGTGTAACCAGAGACCAGCTCCATCTGGTCGTAGATATTGCTCGGGGCAATCTCAACGCGGCGTATTCCAGCCTGGTTAATCTGTAGGAAAAACCCTCGCGACCACTGATGATCCTCCTCATCCTGTGGCAGATAACCAATCAATTGTCGGCTGATAGACGCGCAATGCGCGAAGTAGCTTGTTATTTGCCGCCTCAACATCGGCGGCATGCAAATCAGCCGACTCATATGACGATCGTCAGAATCCTTGTCTGACAGCGCGCCCATGCCCAACACAGAATCAAATTCGTCGATGAGCATCAGAGGGTTGCGGACCGCCCTACAGGACGTGACCAACATAAACATCTGCACTGTCCAGAGGGTGAAACAGTTGTGCCAAGCGACCATCTCGCTGAGACGCCCGTTCGCTTTCCTCCTCAAGACCCTGGCCATTGCACTGATATTGCTCGCAATGGTTGCAGGCAGCAGGCAATGAGTTGCACCCACCCCACCCTGTTGGTCCGGATTTAGGTCGACATATTCATATGCGAGACCAGCACAGGCATAAACCTGCGTCAGCACTCTCACCAGTGAGGTGGTGTAAATTTTGCGAAGGTGACAGGCATCGAGCTGCAAGTAGTAGCGCGGGGTTTGCGCCGAGGGGATTTCAACGCCAGACAGCATGGATGCTGCTGCTACATCCTGAGTATCAGCGACTATCTGGTGGAACAAATAACTGCGCAATTTGGTTCGCGTATAGCGGCGATCCCCCCCACCCAATTCCAGCAGCAGTGCCCTGATCTCGGCGTCCAGCTGCTCAGTTTGATAAGTGAACACCTGGTTGGCTGAGTGAGGAAATGTCCTGATCAGTTGCTTTACCAACTGGGCACTACCGGCTAGATCGGGCAATAGAATTCGCAGCAACGATAGTCGGACACCAGAAGAGGCCTGCCAACGATCGTCGCCAGCCAAATCTGGGCGCTTAACTACCATACTGAACTGCGCCGAATCCCCTAGGATCAATGCCAGACCATCGGCGTCATCTGTCTCGTCATCAACGATGGATAACTGGATAATCTGCGTCGTCGACTGCCCCAACCACAGACTGATATGCAGAGCAACAATCGCCTCCATTCGGAGCTGGATCGGAGTTGGGTCTTTTGTGTAGGAAAGCTCTTGCAGATACGAGTGGAATAGGTCGCTGGCACCAAACAATAAATTCCGCAACTCCATTAGCGTGAGCTGGTTATATGAAAATGGCAGGAACTGTCGGCTACGGACAATATGCGCCTCGACATTTTGTTGGCCTAGCAGATCAGCAACATATGGCCGCTCACAGCCCTCATCGTCCAGTACCCAAATTTCGGTTGCTGGACTCATTTCTCCGGGGGCCAGATCACCCCCAGCAGTATCGGTATGTCCAACGATGACGTCGTAATGACCTGGCAGCTGATCAGGATCATCGGGATCCCCCAGCACAAACCCTCGAACATCCTCACTGATATAGTGGTTCAGCTCAGGCAAACTCTGCCTTTTACGCTTACCTCTATGACCGCCTCCGCCGCCACCCACGCGTGGCAACTCGCCGTTGCAGTAACGAACAAATCTGGCGATAGCAGCAAAACTATCGGCATTCTCTGATCTTGACTTACTATGTAAAAAACCTCTGCAACTCGCCACGAACTCCTCAGTACTCCCCCAAATATTTAGTTCGGAAGCGATTGAGACGGTTTGCAGCTTGCATAGATGGCCGATGGCCTTGTAAACATCATAACGCTGGTCTAGCAAGCGATTAGTAGCGGTTTTCTGAGATGCAACAAGCAACTGTGCGAGCAGTCGCTCATAGTTCTGTTTATTTCCGTGGTCTCTGAATATGTGCAGGAACGTGGCGTATGGAAATCCGAATATTTTTACGCCTTTATGTAAAACAGGATTGTTCGCCGACCCTTTATCTCCTAGCCAAAATTGCTCACCTAGACGCTCTCGGATATTTGGTTGACGGGCCAGGGAAACGATCCATCCGCACGCCTCACGCCACACGACCACATCAGAATTCTCGAAACCAATCGGCATGCCAACATTGCATGCGCGGAGCACTCGTAGAAGCTGATCAATGGCGCGTGGCAGGTCAATGAGCCCAGGATGAGCGCCTAGCAGATTGAGGATTTCGCCAATAATTCGTGGTGACTGCCTCTGCTCCGAGGCGAGGAGCAACAGAGCCGAGTGCTTACTCATTTTTCGCCCTCCCGCCCCTTGAGCGTTTTTACCCCAACCAGCCGAGATAGGTGGGCGTGACTGCGATACTCGTGAGGCCACTGCTCTGCGGCATATCCTATATGCGTAAATAAATCACGTACCTGTTGTGGCGTAATTTGAGCTAGGGCAGGCGCAACTAGGCGCTCAATCAGAACAAGCTGGTAGGCACAATCCTTGATTCGCCCCCCCGTCCATTCAATGCACAGCACCGGCGTTTCTGGATCCATATATGTTTTTAGCCATCGATACAGCGTCGTTTGGCCGATACAGAGCGCATCCGGCCTACTGATGACCAACGGGTAGAGCATATTGATGCGCAAGGCCATAGCCCTGGGGATCAGAGCCTGATCTGGAACCCCTACAGGAGCTAGATCCAGATCTCGCTCAATACGAGAAAATTCGGGATGCACTCCTTGGATGTCGCGTAATTTGATCGTCAACATGACGCCTCTCTCTAGTGATATGACTACTAGACAATGCGAGGCGCGAGCCCCCGATTAAGGGGAGTGAATTGGACTGTGACGAAATTTTTTGTTCGCTAATTGACGTGGTGACTGACCTCTTTGCCAACGGCCGCTTTTGCTAATTCCGCGCATGCGCGGAAAATCGCCGAACACACTGCAACGATGCCATCAAAGAAAGCACTGAAATTTCCGCGCATGCGCGGGTTTAACTAGCAAATGGGCTTCGCTGAGCCCGTAATCAGAAGGGCGCCGTACACGCCGAAGAAATGGAGCGATATCAAATCCCGACTGCATCAACCTGAAAATCAGGGGTAGCCCGACCGCACTCTGAATACGAGGTCAGGCAAAACTGTCTGGCTACATCTCGTTTTAGGAGCACGCATATGGGTGATTGGAAGGCATGCATCGGAAAGATGAGCGACCGCGAAGTAGCGCGGCGCTTTGGCCTTGGAGCGAGCACTGTCCGGCGTTACCGCCACTCAATTGGCATTCCTGAGTTTCACCCAGAAGACATTGAGCTGCCGACTGAGCTGATTGAGCAACTCGCTACAAGAACGAACTATCAACTGGCACAAGAATTCGGAGTTTCCATCAAGCGCATCAAGCGAAAGCGAGGTGAGCTGAGAATCCAGGAGCCCAAGACTGCCCGCGAACGCTTCAAACCCCTTGAGGACATCTGGACCAATGAAGCCATTGCCATGCTCGGGAAGATGCCGGATACCGAGGTCGCTGATCGTCTGGATATCAGCAACTTTCCAGTCAAAAAGAAACGTCACGAGCTTGGAATACAGGCATACAAACGTCCGTTACCAAAAATAACACCTGAAATTGCATCTGCGTTTGGTGTCGTTTCCGACGCCGAGCTTGCACGCCAGCTGGGTGTATCAGTGAATTACATCCGCAAAGCGCGGATCAAGGCGAGCCAGCAATAAAACGCAGACTCGCTTCAAAGCAGATAACACGGGCAGTCAGATCAGATGGCTGACTGCCAACTAACCACGAAGTTAGACTTTAAACCGAGTACGGACGGCCTCACCACCTGATGCGCAGGGCTCATTCAGCTAGCGCCACGCGCATCCATTTGGGCATATTGCAGTACAACAAGGTGGCCAGCTCTCCGGGGTGGAGTGCTGCTTTAATCGCATCGATGCACTCCTGAGTAGCGCCATCTTTTCCGAGATAATAAAGAGCACTGATAGCCATCCCGACCCTTGTTCCGGAGCACTGCATAACCATCGGAGCAGCATGCACGAGCCTGATCTCGGCCTTCTCTATAAACAGAGATCGACTGGGGCCGCTGGTGTAATAGATAGGTATGACGGGCACCTGTGTGCTCAGCCCGAATTGCCTCACTGCATCAGCACCGTGAATCTGCAGCTTCCAGCGACTCTGCCTGGCAATCAGACTCAGCAAGTCCCAAGGCCCAGGACGACGAACCCGGCCGGTGTATTGGCTGGTTTTCGGCCGCATGTAGATGCCACGGTACACACGCACAAGCTCACCGCCACGAACTAGCTGGGCGACTGCCTTGGAGATGGCCGAGCTCGAACCAAGCTCAGCAAGACACCTGATGCTGAAAGGCCTCCCCCTGCGCAGACGCTTAACACGCTGCGTGACGAGGTGAGATACCGACTGTTCAGAATGGGAGCGGGGCATCGCTATTGTGTCGAATCCAGCGAAGAGCAGAGCAATGGCTGGTGGAAGGCGATCACTCGTTGTCGGTATTCGACTTCAAGCGCTTCATTCACCAGGCATTCCTCAAGGCGTCCCAGCGAGAAAACCTGGGCCGCAGAGGGATAGTGCCTGAGCAGGCTTTTCGCATAGCTGCGGATATCCTGCGGTAATCCCGTATGACGGGATAGCTCACGCAGGAATTCCTCGGTTTTGACAATGGCGCGGGTTCTTTCATAAGGAAGGGTCAATCTCGCTATCTCCTGGCCATAAACGTAAAGTCCCGGGCCGCTGGCTCGCCAGCGCCCGCCACCTAGCGCGCAGTTAGGGTGCAATGCCAACCAGTGTTTGCCGAGCAGGAAGCTGCAAAGCCTGCAGTCTTGGGAGATCCCATGCAGACCAATCCGGGTCAGTGTGCACGATCATGGCTGCGCTCCGTCTTGGCCTCCTGCCGTTCCATCCACTTGGCCAGGCCCCATATCGTGGTTCCCAGCGCCAGCAGCAGCCAAAGCAACCATTGCGGTACTTGATATTGGGCGCTTAGCAAGAGACCTGCACCACCGCAAAGCATCACCACGAAAAACCATCTCATCAGCGTGCGCTCCCAATTACTTACGAGGCACACGTTAACTCGATGTTTCGCTGCGCTAACGCAGATGCTGCAAATTTCGTCAGATCCCAGACTGGGAAATGAGGACGGCACGCTTGCGAGTATGGCGCTGCTTTGCGTGCCCCGAGTCAGCTCGCTGTGGGTGAGGGGGATCGGGCCGCACGCTAACGGCTAGGTCAGACGAGGCGACGGCAAAAGCGGAAAGAAGAGGACGCACCGCTGACCCCAAGCAAGAACTCCATAGAGATCCTACTGCATAAAAATATTGACGGCAGCAGCAAGCTAGGCGATATTGATCTCGCCTCACCTCAGTACGAGCTGTACGGAGATAAAAATGAGGTGCGGCAGGTGGCAGCCTGCCGCGATTGCAATAACTGACCCGTTAGGAGAGCTAAAGCTATGAAACTGTACCAAATCGCCTATGACCTGCGTAAGCAGCGTAACTACCAAGCCCTGTATGACCGCATCAAAGCCTATGGCACCTGGTGTCGGCCGCTGGAGTCCACTTGGATTGTTGCCACGAGCCAGAGCGCCACTCAGGTAAGGGATAACCTCAAAGCAGCAATGGATGCTGATGACGGCTTACTGGTAACCCGGCTGCAGGGAGACGCCGCCTGGTTTGGGCTGGACGCCGAAAAAACTCAGTGGTTACAAAATCAGTATCAGCGTTGCGAAGCCTGATGAACGCCTGCGCCAAGGATGGCGCTTCTACCCAGAGTTACTTATGCCAAACCCGTCATTCAAATTGAGCGATGTGGCCGATGTCCGTTCTGGATACACCTTCCGCGGCGCGTTGGAGCATGACCCTGCTGGTGATATCCGTGTTCTACAGATCAAGGATCTGCGTCAAAGCTCGGCCATTGAGCCGGACACGCTAACGGCCATCAGCTGGGATGCGCGCACCTCACCGCCGCTGCTCCAATCAGGCGACATCGCGGTGATCGCCCGTGGCGACAACAACAAGGCTGCTCTCTTCACGGGGCAGCAACCGGTTGTTGCCACCAGCCAGTTCTTTATTGTCAGCACAAAAAAACAGGATGTCTTACCCGAATACCTGTGCTGGCTCATCAATCTGCCTCAAAGCCAGCGAAGCCTTGAGCGCAGCGGCAGTGCGATTCAGGCCATCAGCAAAGCGTCCTTGCTGGATATGAGGATTCCCCTTCCGCCACTCGCCACTCAGCAGAAGCTGATTGCTCTGCAAGCGCTATGGGACGAAGAGGATGAGCTGATCGCACGCCTGCAAACCAACAGAGAGCAAATGCTGCAAGGCATTTACCAGCACCTTATTAAGGATTGAACCATGAGCGACAAAGTAAACCAGGACGACATCAACAAGGCGCTGTGGGCTGCCTGCGATACCTTCCGCGGCACCATCAGTGCGGACACCTATAAAGATTTCATCCTCACCATGCTGTTCCTCAAGTACATCAGCGATGTCTGGCAGGACCACTACGACAGCTACAGGATGGAATACGGCGATGAGCCGGAACTGATCGAGGAGATGCTCAAGAACGAGCGTTTCGTGTTACCGCGCAATGCCAACTTCTATGCCCTTTACGATCGACGTTATGAGCCGGGCAATGGCGAGCGCATCGATCAGGCACTGCATGCCATCGAGGAAGCTAATGGCACCAAGCTCAAGGATGCCGGCAAGAGCGTGTTCCAGGACATCTCCTTCAACACCGACAAGCTGGGCGAGGAGAAGCAGAAGAACACCATCCTGCGCCACCTGCTCGAAGACTTCGCCCGTGAAGAGCTCGACCTCAAACCATCCCGCGTCGGCAGCCTGGACGTGATTGGCAACGCCTACGAGTACCTGATCAAAAACTTCGCCGCCAGCGGCGGGCAGAAAGCTGGTGAGTTCTACACCCCACCGGAAGTTTCCGAGCTGATCGCCGAACTGCTCGACCCGCAACCGGGCGACAGCATCTGCGACCCGGCCTGCGGCTCGGCCTCGCTGCTGATGAAGTGCGGGCGCAAGGTGCGCGAGCACCACAACAGCAAGCAATACGCCCTCTATGGCCAGGAAGCGATCGGCTCCACCTGGTCGCTGGCCAAGATGAACATGTTTCTCCATGGCGAGGACAACCACAAGATTGAGTGGGGCGACACCCTGCGCAACCCCAAGCTGCTCGATACCAATGGGCAATTGCTGAAGTTCGATATCGTCACCGCTAACCCGCCGTTCTCGCTGGACAAGTGGGGCCATGACGAAGCCGAGCACGATCAGTTTGGGCGCTTCAAACGCGGTATTCCGCCGAAAACCAAAGGTGACTTCGCCTTTATCCTGCACATGGTCGAAACCCTGAAAGCCAAGACCGGGCGCATGGCGGTGATCGTGCCTCACGGTGTGCTGTTCCGCGGCTCCAGCGAAGGCAAGATTCGCCAGCAGTTGATCGAGGAAAACCTTCTGGATGCCGTGATCGGCCTACCGGAGAAGCTTTTCTACGGCACCGGCATCCCCGCTGCAATCTTGGTCTTCAGCAAAGCCAAGACCGATGAAACCGTACTGTTTATCGACGCGAGCCGAGACTTCAAGTCAGGTAAAAACCAGAACGTGCTGGGGGATGAGCAGATCAAAAACATCCTAGTAACTTATCGCCACCGCATTAACTCGGATAAGTACAGCCACCGTGCCAGCCTGCAGGAAATTCGCGACAACGATTACAATCTAAATATCCCTCGCTATGTGGATACCTTTGAAGAAGAGGAAACAGTCGACTTGCTGCTTGTGCGCAAAGAGCGGGAGAAGCTGAAGGCGAAGCTGGCTGAGCTGGAAGTGCAGATGGATGTGTACTTAAAGGAGCTAGGCTATGGTGCGTAGCGCTCAAGAAAGCAACATACCTACTGACTGGAAGTATGACCTCCTCGATAATTTTACTGTTCGCGGCAGTGGCCATACGCCTAACAAAGAGAAATCCAATTATTGGAACGGGGGCATAAAATGGGTTTCGCTTGCCGACTCTTTTAATTTAGACAAAGGACTCATTTTTAATACTGATAAGGAGATCTCAGAAGAAGGCATCCAGAACTCATCTGCTGTTCTGCACCCAGCAGGAACCGTAATTTTGTCCCGTGATGCGGGTGTTGGAAAAAGTGCCATTCTGGCTAGCCCTATGGCAGTCAGCCAGCATTTTATCGCATGGCGCTGTGACAATAGCCAAAAAATGAATAGCTGGTTTCTATATAACTGGCTACAAATGATGAAACCAGAGTTTGAGCGTCAGGCGGTGGGCTCAACCATAAAAACCATTGGCCTGCCATATTTCAAAAAACTAAAAATTGCCGTACCACCCCATCACGAGCAAGAAAAAATCGCCAAGATTCTCTCCACTTGGGATCAGGCCATCGCTACTGCCGAGCAACTTCTGGAAAACAGCCTGCAGCAGAAAAAGGCTTTGATGCAGCAGCTGCTTGGCAGTCATGAAAGCGCTGAGGAAGATGGGGAGCAGGACTTCAAGCGTATATCCGAAATTGCAGAGCGCATTCAAAGAAAGTCTGATGGCGGCGATCACCCAGTGCTTACCATATCATCCCTCAGCGGATTTGTTCGGCAGGATGAAAAATATAATCGCTTTATGGCTGGCAAGAGCGTCGAGAGCTATATCCTGCTCAAGCGTGGCGAGTTTGCTTACAACAAAGGAAACTCCAAGACCTATGAATTTGGCTGCATATTTGATCTAGATTCTTTTGACGCCGGCCTAGTGCCTCATGTTTATGTCTGCTTTAAGCTAAAGCCGGGTCTTAGTCACCGCTATTTCAAGTATCTATTTGAGGCTGACTACCTGAAGCCTCAGCTTGGCCAGCTGGTCAATACTGGTGTTCGCAACAATGGCCTGCTCAACATCAAGCCTAGTGAGTTCATGAACACTAAGGTTCCGGTGCCTTCTCTGGAGGAACAAGAGCGGATTGCAGATATCCTGCATGTCGCCAGCAAGCAGGTTATTGCGCTAGAGCAGAAGCTCGCTTGCCTAAAGCAGGAGAAAAAAGCCCTGATGCAGCAGCTACTTACCGGCAAGCGTAGAGTCACTGTTGATGCCAAGGGGGCTATGTGAAGGATCGCACTATTAATTTTCGGCTGACCGATTGCGCTGGGCATGTAACGAATTTTCTAAGCTTGCGTTCCTTTCTGACGTTCTGTGAGGCAGAAGCAAGCTTTTGGAAGGAGCGTAAACAGATAGTCCAGACCGATAGAAATAGCGCTAACCATACACATCTGAATGCAGGCGATGTATTCACCCGAGCGGCAGATACGATTCAGGGTTGGAAGGACAACATAGAGGTCTGGAGCGACGATGATCTAAGCCGTCAGCTACAGCAGCTTCAGCAAAGCTATTTTCAGCGATTACAGCGAGACTGGCTTTGGCGTGGTCATCCTTTTGTTGAACCATTCGTCCAGTGCCTCAAAGAACATGGCGATAATACAGCTAATGCATTCTTGGACTTTTCGATTCGAAAATCCGTACAGAATATTAGCAATATCGAGCATTTCAAAGGCTACATGTATGCTTATGAATTTGCCAATCAGGACTCTCAAATAGTAAAGCGCCGCCATGGTGAGAAATTGTCTCTTGGGCATCTGCGCACGCAGTTCGCCGACGCCCAAGACAAACTATTCACTGAGTTTGGCGAGCTGAAATCTGAAATTACAGATTGGGATACACAGAATAGGGCTTCTAGCAGCAAACTTGCTAAAGTACAAAAAGCATTAGGCCGCCGAAAGATAAAGTCGCAATCCAATGCATTTGAACGACAATTAGCCGAATGGACTGAGAAAGTCACGACCCTTGAAAGCACTTATGAAGAAAAGCTGAAACTGAAAAAACCTGCCGAATATTGGGCAAAATCGGCGCGTAAGTATGGAATACAAGGCGGGCTTTGGACGCTAGCTATTGTTGCTTTGGTTATCGTCGCAGCGATAAATTTTCAAGAAATCTTTGTCACGTGGCTGCAAGGCCGCGAGACTCCCGTTCAGCTCAACACGATACAAGGGGTTATCCTTTTCGGTTCCCTTGCGGGTGTGTATGCGTTCTTGCTGAGGGTATTGTCGAGGCTGGCGTTTAGTTCGTTCCACCTTATGCGCGATGCCGAAGAGCGTGAGCAGCTAACCTACCTATATTTGTCACTCACTAACGAAGCAGAGATCGACAAGGAATCGAGAGATATTGTCTTGCAGGCCCTATTCAGCCGCAGCGAAACCGGCTTACTGGCGCAGGAGCATGGACCGACCATGCCCGGAGCATCAGAGATGCTGCGCTCAACGCTAAGAGGTAGAGGCCAATAACATGGATGCTAATGACCTGATCCTTTACACCAGTGACGACGGCGAAGCTCAACTAGTGCTCCGCGTACTGGATGGCCAAGTATGGCTGACGCAACTAGAAATGGCCGAGCTGTACCAAACCAGCAAACAGAACATCAGCTTGCATGTGCAGAACGTCCTCGCTGAGGGCGAGTTGACAGAGGAGGCAACCGTCAAGGAAAACTTGACAGTTCAAGCCGAGGGCTCGCGCCAAGTCAGGCGCAACCTAGCGTACTACGCTCTGCCGATGATCATCGCCGTGGGCTACCGGGTGCGCTCAACTCGTGGCACCCAGTTTCGTCAGTGGGCCACCCGCACCTTGGGTGAGTACCTGCAGAAGGGCTTCGTGATGGACGACGCCCGCTTGAAGGAGCCCCGCTGGGACTACTTCGATGAGCTGCTCAAGCGCATCCGTGACATACGGGCCTCGGAGAAGCGCTTCTACCAAAAGGTACGTGATCTCTTCACTCTGGCCGAGGATTACCGCGCCAATGAGCAGGACACCGCCCGCTTGTTTGCCGAAGTGCAGAACAAGCTGTTCTTCGCCGTTACCGGCCACACCGCCGCCGAGCTGATAGTGCAGCGCGCCGATGCCAGCGCACCCAATATGAACCTGCTTAGTTTCAAGGGCGACCGGGTGCGCAAAGCCGATGTTGTGGTGGCCAAGAACTACCTGAATGCCGAGGAACTAGACCAGCTCAATCGCCTGGTCGGCATGTTCCTCGACTTCGCTGAGCTACGCGCCGAGCAGCGTAAGCACTTGATGCTCGCCGATTGGCGGCAATACATCGACAGCTTTATGGCCTTCAACGAGCAACCGCTGCTACGCACTGCCGGCAGCATCAGCCACGAGCAGATGAAGCAGGTGGCACATGAGCGTTATGAGACGTTTGACCAACACCGCCGCAGCGCCGAGGCTTTGGCCGCCGATGCTCAAGAGCTGGCAGAGCTTGAACGTCTGGAAAAGCGCCTGAGTGCAAAGAAGAAATCCAAGTGACCGAATTGCCCGCTCACTCGATCAGGGAGTTACACCATGGATTTGGAACAACTGCGCGCACTGCTGGCGAAGGCCGAGCGCTTTTATCAGCCTGAGCGAGAGCCGAGCATTTTTGCCTTGGGTGGGCGCGGCTATTACGAAAACCCCACCACGGATTTGCTGGCGTTCTTCCTCAACCCAGCGCAGGTGCATGGATTGGAGGAGTGCTTCCTCACTGCGCTGCTGAATTGCCTGCCCAATACCTCAACGCTGACGCCTAGTTTGCGAGCGGCACCCCAGCGCGAGGTGGTCACCCACAACAGCAACCGAATCGACCTAGTGCTCCCCGGTGATGGATGGGATCTGCTCTTGGAAAACAAGATTTTCCACGGACAAGTGAACCCCTTTGCCGACTATGAAGCCTTCGCTCAGCGCAAACTCAACGATGGTGAGCGCCCGCTGTTTTATGCCGTGCTCTCACCATCAGGCAAAAGCGTGCGGGCCGCATGGCATGGCCTGAGTTATGCGAAATTTATTGACGCTGCACGTCAGCAACTGGCTCAGCGCATGCTGACTCATCCTGTAGATAAGTGGCAGGTGTTTGCCCGCGACTTCCTGCTGCATCTGGAAAACATCACTGTGGAGAAGGCCATGGACGCCAAAGCCGTCAACTTTGTTATCGAGCACCTGCATCAAATCAACAAGCTGACGCGCCTCAAGGACCAGGTCATTGATGCCCTCGACGCTAAGGTGCTCGACAAGCTCGATGCCGAGGTGCCCGGCTATGCGCGTTATACCCGGCGGCACAATTGGAAGAATGGCCCCGCACTGCGTTATGCCTCCGACAACTGGAAAACGTGGTCTGACGTTGTGCTCTACCTGAGCGGTGCCAACAGCACGATGAAGCCATCGGTACGGGTATACCTGTGTGATGTTGATGAGACGCTGCAAGAGCAGGGCCGAAAGCTCTTCACGGGAAACGAAACCAAGGTATGGAGTGAGGGGAAGAACAACAGCATCCTGGGTTTTAGCTGGGTGCTGGATCACTTTGATGAAGAGGAAGTGCTTGGCCTGATCGTTGAGAAAATGAAGCTGCTGATGACTTTCGAAAACGGAATACGTGCGCAAGTCGGTCAGCACACTGAGGCTTAGTTACATTGTCTGTCAGATTACCTGGCGGCTTTTGACCATGTGGTAGCCATGAGGGCTGCCGAGTGATTGCAAGGAGTTGGATGTGGGTTTGCAAAAGCGTATCGGGGATTTGGTCGCCAGCGTAAGCGCGGGCATGTTTGAGCGTGAAGAGATCATCGCGGTATCCCTGCTGGGAGCACTCTGCGGGCAGAATACATTTTTATACGGGCCACCCGGCACGGCCAAGAGTCTGATTTCTCGCCGTATAGCCTGCGCCTTTGAGCAGCCAACCTATTTCGAATACCTGATGAACCGCTTCAGCACACCTGAAGAGGTGTTTGGCCCTGTGTCCATAAAAGCGCTGAAAGAAGATCGCTACATTCGCAAAACAGATAGTTATCTGCCCAAGGCCGATTTCGCCTTCCTTGATGAAATCTGGAAGTCCAGCCCAGCTATTTTGAATACCCTGCTGACGTTGATTAACGAGCATGTGTTCCGTAATGGTGAAGCCATTGAGAAAGCCCCACTCAAGGCCCTGATTGCTGCATCCAACGAAACGCCAGATGCCAATCAAGGCCTAGAAGCCTTGTATGACCGCTTTATTGTGAGGCTGATGGTGGGGCCCATTCGTGAAGCCCAGCACTTCGATCAGCTACTTAATAGCAAACCGACCGAAGCCAAAATCGATATCCCCTCGGCTCAACAGGTGAAGTCCAGCGAATGGGCTGAGTGGATGGCGCAATTGCATCAGGTCAAGCTGTCTGCTGAGACGCTAACCATCATTCACTTGATCCGCGAACAGCTGGAGCAGCAATACGAAACGCTCAAGGTTTATGTCTCCGACCGCCGCTGGCAGCGCGCAGCGATGCTTATGAAGGCAGCAGCCTTTTTTAATGATCGCAAGGAAACCAACCATAGTGACGCCTTGCTGCTGCAGCACTGCCTGTGGACTCATGAAGAAAATCGTCAGGCTGTCTGGGATATCGTTGCGGAGGCGGTAAAGGCCTGTGGGTTTGATAGTGGTATAGATTTGGCTGCACTGGATAAAGAGAAAGACGCACTAGACAAGGAGATAAAGAAGGAGCTTTTCCATTCTGCTGATATTTACAAAACGGTAAAGCTCTCCAACAAGGATTTCTTTCAATGCAAAGGCACCTTCAAGCCCAAAAACAGCTACTACAGCAACTACGAAAAAGCATTTGAGATATTCATCGCAAAAGATAGACTCAAGACAAAAGACGAGTTCCACCCGCTAGACAGTAAAGGTAATGAACAGAAAAGTGTTAAGTGCAAATTTGACGGACAAGGAACCTGTCAGATCACCTTATCTAACGGCCACGTGGATTACCTGAGCATTAAGTTCACGCCTGAAGTTCTTTTTCACAAAGGCGACAGAAAGGAGGATATTAATATACGATTAATCACCTCCCTTTCCTCTTCGGTGAGTGAAATTCGCGAGAAGCTCTCTTTCACTCTGAAAAAAGTAGAGAAAAAATTTAAAGCCTACGAGACTAAGCTGAGCTCGCCTTTTGTGCCGGCAGATAAGATTTCTCTAGCAATTTCGGGAATAGCACTACAAATCGAAGGTTTGCAACTTCGTATCAAAGACTGCGAACGGCTGGAAGAATTATGCCGCTAGATCTACTGGCTAGTGCTGCCAAGGATGTTAGCGATAATGCTCAGCGTATCTTCGCGTCGCTATTAAGAGACTCTGATTCGATTGCAGGTCACGTAGCAGAGAGGATTCGGCTGTGGCAGCTGGCCTCGGCTGAAGAGCTGAAAGCTGAGTTCCCCTTTGCGCTATATGAGCAGCAGCTATCGAACTGGAAAACCCGGAACCAGTCTTCCCCTGTTTCGAGTGCAGAACTGGCAGCAGCTGTTGCGGAGTATGTTGCGCTCTGTCGTGTAGCCAAACTGCCGGACAATCAATCTTTTTGGCAGCGTGAGCTAGCAGCGGTGACGGCCTCTCAAACAGTTACCAAAAAACGTCAGGCCGATAGCACCGTAAGTGCCCGCCTTTTGCGAGATGAATGGCAAAAGGCGCTAGATAAAGCGCGGGCCGAGTGGGAGCTTGAGCGCATATCCATGCTGCGCCGGCAGTTCATGGAGGAGCTCGAGGTATTTCTGCAGTTACTGCAACAGCTTCAACAGCAGTTGGAAATGCTGGGGTTGGACCCGGGTATATTCCTTGACCTGTCCAAAGGCAATTTCTCTGCACAAGAGATCGAGCGCTTTAAGCGGTGGGCTAACTACTTGGCCAATGATCCGGGTGTTCGGTCGCTATGTGATTTGCTGGGCAAGCTACGCCAGCTGGAGTTATCCGAGCGTATCGAGCGAGCCCAGGTGCGCTATACGCAAGACATTGAGTTACCGGATATCAATTCGCGAGAAGAGATCATCGGCATTCGCCTAGGGCGTGACATCGAGCATGTGCTGCCCAGCGAGTTGGCACTTCTGGCTGACCCCGAAACGTCCATTCTTTTCGACCTCAAGTATGTCGAGTCACGCCTGATGTGTTTTGACATGCAGGGCATTCAGCGCGTGCAGCAACATCACCAAAAAGAAGAGCTGCGTAGCGTTGAAGAGGCAGCTAAACAAGGGCCAATGGTGATCTGTGTCGACACCAGCGGCTCTATGAGCGGTATGCCTGAGACGGTTGCCAAAGCCGTGGCGCTCTTCATTGCAGGCAAGGCCAGGCAGCAAAAGCGAGCATGCTATTTGATTAATTTTTCCACCGGCATCGAGACGCTTGATCTTGGCGACGACTTTGGTATGGAGGCATTGATCAAGTTTCTGGGCATGTCCTTTCACGGCGGTACGGATGCGATCCCGGCATTGGATCATGCGTTGGGTGTGATGAAAAGCGAAGCCTATGAACGAGCAGACCTGTTGATGATTTCAGACTTCATCATGGCTAGCTTGCCAGAGCATTTACGCCAGCAAATTGAGCAGCAGCGTACTCATGGCAACCGCTTCTATTCCCTGGTCGTAGGCGATTGCTTTATGACTCAGCGTTTAACCAGCCTTTTTGATCATGAATGGGTCTATGACCCACACAGCAGCCAGATTCATGAGCTGATTGGTTTTCAGCGAAAACTGGATGGCCGCCCGGAGAATCACAGCGCATGACACCAACACCGAAATTTCAGGAGGAGTACAGCGCAAAGCTTCCTGCTCTGGCGCTGCTCTGCAACCTCGGCTGGGAATTCATGTCACCCGAGCACGCTCTGGCTGCGCGGGCCGGTAAGAGCGATGACGTGGTGCTGCGTGATGTGCTGCGTGAGCAGCTGAGTAAGCGGCGCTTCCTGTTTGGAGGCGGTGAGTACCCGCTTTCCGCAAAAGCTATCGACAACCTGATCAGTGAAGTGTGCAGCCCTGCACTCAATGAAGGATTGATGGCTGCAAACGAACGGCTCTATAACCATCTGCTGTATGGCATCTCGGTGACGGAGTTCGTGGATGGTAAAAAGGCCAGCCCAACCGTGGCGCTGATCGACTGGCACAATCCAGCCAACAACAGTTTTATCTTCACTGAAGAATTTCGCGTGCTCCGCAGCGGCGGTGTGGAAGCGCGCAGGCCGGATATCGTTTGCTTCGTCAATGGCATTCCTCTGGTCGTAATCGAGGCCAAGCGCCCGGATGGCAATGCACAAAAAGGCCCGACAATCGACGAAGGCGTTTCGCAAAGCCTGCGCAACCAGCGCCATGACGAAATTCCCAAACTGTTCGCCTATAGCCAGCTACTGCTGTCGATCAATGGCAGCGATGGGCGCTATGCCACCTGCGGCACGCCAGCTAAGTTCTGGGCGGCCTGGCGCGAAGAGGATATCTCTACCTCTGAGTTGTACACGCTAAAGAATCGCCAACTGACTGGTGTGCAGAAGGCGGCAATTTTCAGCCATCGCCCAGCGGCTGATCTGCACTGGTACGAAAACCTGATCGCTGGCGGCGAGCTCGCACTGACAGGCCAAGATCAGTTGCTCATTAGCCTATTGTCCCCAGCCAGGCTGCTGGAGATGACTCGTTTCTTCACCTTGTTCGACAAGAAGGCCGGCAAGATCGTCGCGCGTTACCAACAGGTTTTCGGCATCAAACGGCTGATTGAACGGATCAATCAGAAACGCAAAGACGGCGGTCGTGAAGGTGGTGTCATCTGGCATACAACCGGCTCGGGCAAATCATTCACCATGGTTTTTCTGAGCAAGGCGCTGATCCTGCATGACTCTCTCAAGCAGTGCCGCATTGTGATGGTCACCGACCGGGTTGACCTGGAAAGCCAGCTGAGCAAAACGTTTGCCTCGGGCGGCGAACTGGCTGGCAAGAAGGATCGCGAGGCTGCCATGGCCACTTCCGGCACGCGCTTGGCTGAGCAAATCGGTAAGGGCAACGAGCGCATCATTTTCTCGCTGATCCAGAAGTTCAACAGCGCTACCAAGCTGCCACAGTGCGTGAACACCAGTGCCAACATCATCGTGCTTATCGATGAGGGTCACCGTAGCCAAGGTGGTGAAAACCATATCCGCATGAAGCAGGCACTGCCCAATGCGGCCTTTGTCGCGTTTACCGGCACACCGCTGCTCAAGGACGATAAGACGACGAACAAGTTTGGCCCCATCGTGCATGCCTACACCATGCAGCGCGCAGTGGAGGATCAGGCTGTGACACCGTTGCTCTATGAAGAGCGCATACCTGATCTGGATGTAAATGCGCGCGCCATCGACAGTTGGTTTGAGCGAATCACTGAAGGGCTAAACGAGCAGCAGAAAGCCGACCTCAAGCGCAAGTTCGCCAAGAAGGGGCAAATCTATAGCGCGGATGACCGTATTCGCCTGATAGCTCTAGATATTGCTAACCACTTCGTGAAGAACATCGACGAGGGGCTGAAGGGTCAATTGGCCTGCGACAGCAAGGCCTCGGCAATCAAATACAAGCAGTATCTGGATGAGGCAGGCTTGTTCGAGAGCGCCGTTGTGATGAGCCCGCCGGATAGCCGTGAGGGCAACACCGATGTGGATGAATCGGCCTCACCCGAGGTAACCCAGTGGTGGAAGAAAAACGTCGGCAGTACGGATGAGCAGATCTACACCAAGCAATTGATCGAGCGATTCGACAAGGATGACTCTCTCAAGCTCCTGATAGTGGTGGACAAGCTGCTGACGGGATTCGATGAGCCGAAAAATACCGTGCTCTACATCGACAAGCCACTTAAGGAGCACAACCTGATCCAGGCGATTGCTCGGGTAAACCGCCTGCACCCACTGAAGAAGTTCGGCCTGCTGATCGACTACAGGGGCATCCTTTCCGAGCTGGATACCACGATCCAAAAGTATCAGGATCTGGCCTCCCGCACTCAGGGCGGCTATGACATCAATGACATCGCTGGCCTCTACAACCAGATGAGCAGCGAGTACAAACGGCTACCCCAGCTGCATAAGAACCTCTGGGCGATCTTCTCCGATGTGAAAAACAAAGGTGATATCGAACAGCTACGCCAAGTGCTGGTGCCCAGGATGCAAGAGCGCGATGGGGAGCTGGTTGATGTGAATCTCAAGGTACGCGACGACTTCTACGAAGCGCTGACCGAGTTCGCTACCTGCCTAAAGGTCGCTTTGCAGTCAGCATCCTTCTTCGAGGACACCAGCTTCAGCAATGCCGACCGCGCTCATTACAAGGAAACCCTTAAACAGTTCTCCAGTCTGCGCCAACTCGCCAAACAAGATGCCGGTGAAACGGTGAACTACGACCAGTATGCCGAGCAGGTACGTAAGCTGCTGGATAAGCATGTGGTAGGCGTCGAGGTGAAAGACCCCGGCGGAGTTTATGAAGTCGGCAAGATGGGGCAGCAAAAGCCTGAACAGTGGAGCGAGGAAAAGACACGCAACGAAACAGACATCATCAAGACCCGCGTCAGCAAGATGATTGAGCAGGAGTTGCGTGATGACCCCTACGCCCAAGAAGCGTTCTCCAAACTGCTGCGCCAGGCCATCGAAGAGGCAGCAAAGCTATTTGACCACCCGCTTAAGCAATACCTGCTATTCCACGAATTTGAGCAGAAGGTGCAGGCCCGCAAGCTCGATGAGCTGCCCGATGTGTTTGCGGGTAACCGGCATGCCCAGGCGTACTTCGGCATTTTCAAGAAGAGCCTTCCTGAGGCCTTGGTTTCAGCTGATGAACAGGCACAGGAGCACTGGGTAAAACTAGCTTTCAGCCTGGATGAAATGGTCACGACCTCAGTGGCTGAGCATTCAATCAACCCACAAAATATTGAGAGCGATATTCGCAAGAAGCTACTGCCGCTGCTCTTCAAGGAGTGCAAAGCGGTGGGCGCTGGCATGGATCAGGCGAAGGCCATGGTTGAGTGGGTGGTGCAAATCACGCGAGTAGGCTTGTCCGGCTTATGAGTGTACCCATCGTCATGAGCGCTCCACCTGCCTCCGCAGTGTCGAGCTGGCTGAGCTTCCACTATGCCGATGAGTTGATACAGGTTGAAAGGACGCGAAGGGCTCGCGATGTTTCACGCATTCTGATCAAAGTCGATCCGGACTGCCGCGTGCGCGTCAGTGCGCCGGATGGGGCCAGCGATGAACAGGTATTGGCCGCGCTGAAACGACGCGGTCGCTGGATCTATGAGCAGCTTCGTGAGTTCCGTGCTCAGCTAACCCACGTTCGCCCGCGGCAGTACGTCAGCGGGGAAAGCCACTACTACTTAGGCAAGCAGTATGTGCTCAAGGTGATTGAGGCGCCTGATGAGCTACAGCAGGTGCGTTTGTTGCGGGGCAAGCTGGAGGTTTCTGTTCGGGTCAAGTCGGCAGACAAGATCCGCGCACTCCTTTACGCCTGGTACAAAGCTCGCGCCCGTGAGGTGTTTGATCGACGTCTAGACGCTGTCTTGCAACAAGCCCTTTGGGTTGCAGCCAAGCCGCCACTGCGCATCCTAAGCATGCAGACACAGTGGGGCAGTTGTTCACCTGCGGGCCGTATCACGCTCAATCCCCACTTGGTTAAAGCATCCCGCGAGTGCATCGACTATGTGATCTTGCATGAGCTTTGCCACATCGCCGAACACAACCACAGTGAGCGGTTCTACCGCCTTATGCAGCAGGTCATGCCGCAATGGGAAAAGACAAAAAAACGACTGGACGGTATGGCGGCTGCCTTGCTGAACGGAGGCTGAGCATCTCTTGATTCACGTGCATCCATCAATGCACTTCATCTCCAGCCCCCACAAGCCGGATGAATCCGTCGCCTTGTTTTAAGACTGAAAAAAGGACACGATCCAAGGACAGCCTTTGAGGCAGCTCACTCGTTCACAAAAAAGGAATTATGTGTGCCGCTTGTCCAATGGATTTCAGATTTTTTATCTAGGCGTGGACTGCAAGAGCCGGATGGTCGTCCCCTATTCGCCTATAAGACCTCATCAGAAGAATTCGAGACACTGCGCCAGCTCTTGCATGGGCTCAACCTAGGGCAACACGCGCACCCCGAATATGCTCAGGCCTGGCTACTTTTTGCGGCCGAATGGTGGAAGCGCGAATATCCAGGGGGAGCATGGCGCTGGGGACCACTGTGCGAGGCAGCCGGCCAGAGAAAGGTAGCTCATGAGAAGACCCGCAGCCTGGTAATTGATGGGCGTCGTCAGTGGCGTCTGCAAACCACTATAAAAAGTGAAGGCAAACGTTTCATCGGCCTGGTCGCGGTGAATGGCGGCCTGCCCATGCGCCTTGTCGAGTCGGCACAGGGCGGGTTATCCCGCCTGCTACGCATGGTCACTGAGCAGGCACTGGAATACCGCCTGCAGGATGAGCATCTGCGCCAGGCCATCGAGGCCCAGGCCGAGCTTTTGCCCGCCTGCTACCAGCAGGCGCCGGTCTACGAACTGCTCGACAGCTTGGTCAAGGCGGTGCTGCACATCCGCAAGGCCTATGCCCTGCAGGGCGCCCAAGACCCAATCGCCCGGCTGCAGGAAGAGTGCCCTCACTGGGAAGAGCTCTTCCCCATCGCCCTCGATTCCCAGGCCGCCGCCAGCCTGATCAAGGGTCTGGTCCGGGATACAGTCAGCATCACGCCCCAGTCGCGGCGGCCTCCTTTCCAGATCCAGCGCGGCCTGCGCTTCAGTTCCGATGGCTCCATACCCGTCTACGAGCAGTCCTTCGTGATGCAGGCTCAGGCCAGGCGCGATCAGGTTGCCGAGGCGCTGGGGATGGCCGTGGATGCGCTGCCGCCACACTTCCAGCTCCTGCTGCGCATCGGCGAGCGGGAATACCTGGTCGGCGAAGCCCTGCTTAGAGACGAGGAATACCAGCTGATCGCCAGGCCGCTGCCGGCCATCCACAGCCTGCACAATGCCGCGCAGCTGATCGTCAGCCGCTGGGGCGCCACCCTGCACATTGCCAACCTACCGGGCGGCGAAGCCTTGAGCCATGACGAGCCGCTGATCTTCGAGAATACCTACCCCTTTGCCCGCCTGCTCGCCCAGGGCGATGCGCTGGTCAAGGGCGAGTCGGCACTGGCGGCCATGCCGGCAAGAACCATCGTGTATGCCGAAGAAGGCGAGGCTCGCGAGCTGCATGACTGCCTGGCCGACGGGCAAATGCTGATGGAACTTCCCGCCGGTACCACCCGGCTCACGTACAAACAACAGCCCTTCGTTGTCACCATCAGCGCCAGCGCTACCCGCCACCCGGAAGCCTACTGGCATGGCAACAGTCTGGAGGCGCTCTCCGTGCCGGGGCTGCTGTTCCGTGGCACGCCGCGCCTACGCATTGAGCAGGGAACGGGCTTTTCCAGCTATGCGCCCGCCCATGAGCTGTTTGTCCGCACGCAGGGCAAGGAGCTGCCGCTCGCCCAAGCCCGGGCGCCGGGGCTGTGCCGGCTGATCTGGCGCAAGGATGGCCAGCGCCTGCTGAACACCCGCGCCGTGCTTCTCCCGGACGAAGCCTCCATCACCTACGCGCCGGGCGCCACTACCCTCGAGGGCAGCATTCGCCTTCACCACTGGCCTGATGTGCCCGTGCGCTGCGAGAGCGAACAGATCGCGCTGGAGCGCCGCCATGATGGAACAGGCCTGGCCCTGCGGCTGAAGAGCACCGGCAGCCGGCCGGCCACCACGGTTCCGCTGTGCCTGCAGTGGCCCGACGGCGAGCAGAAGCTCACTCTGCCCTTCCCCGGCTATGGCGTCACGCTGCTGCGCAACGACACTCCTCTCAAGCTGAATCAGGCCCTGACCATCGAAGAGCTGATCGGATGCCGTGCGGTATTGATGTCGACACAGGGCGCCGAGAACTGGCAGATTCGCCTGACCTCCGGCGGCACCGACTCACGCTCCACCCTGTCGCAGGAAATTCGCTACACCGGGATCCGCGAAATCCGTCTGTTCGAGCTGATTCCGGCAATCCAGCAGATGATGTCCTGCCACCCCGGACTCGATCATACCGTGCAGCTGGAGCTGATCCACGCCCACCAGACCCACGCCCGCCTGCAGGTGGGCCGCTACTCGACGCGCATCCGCCTGCACAGCCAAAAAGAAATGGCCTCCCTGAGCGATGGCGCTCGTGATCTCCTGCCCGAGCAGTCCCAGGCCGAGGGCCTGATACTGGCCCTGCCTCTGGCCGAGCCGGAACATGACCCAGTCAGCCTGCCGCTGCATTTCTCCGAGCAGGTGTTCACCGGCAACTGGCTGGTCAGCCTGCCGACCGATGCGGTTGGTCCCTGGCTGCTGTACACCCCCGACGACTCCAAACTGCACAGCCGTCCGACCGTCGTGCCGCCGACCGTGAGACAACTGTCGAAGCCCCTGACCCCGCTGCGCGACGCGCTCTGCGAAGCCGATGGTGAAGAGCGCATGCGCCTGCTCCGAGCCGCGCTGCGCGCCATGGCCGCGGATCCGGAAGCCGAGGACTGGCAGACGCTGGAACTGCTGCTGGACCGGCTGCACCATCTGCCGCTGGCCAGCCTGGATATCTGCCAGGCACTGATCCGCGAGCCGCAAGCGCTGGCCATGGCCACCCTGCGGCTGGACGATTTCTCCAGCCGCCTGGCCGAGCGCCTGCCCTGCGAGCTGCCCTTCGAGTGGCTGCTGATTGCCCCGGAGCACTGGTTCGACACCTTTGCGACATTGCGCCAACAGCTGGCCGTCGACAATCCCCGGCTACTGTCGCTGATCCGCACCGACATCCAGAGTAAGAGCCAGTTCCTGTCTCGCTGGCAGCCCGCGCTGCGCTTTATCTTCGATCAGGGCCTGCACCACTCCTTCGATCTGCAAAGCCCGGATGTGGGGTTCTTCCTGAAAAACCCGGCGATGCTCACCGCCTCCTGGCAGTCGCACCTGTTTGATGGCGAGCACTCGGCCATGCAGCAGATGTTCCGGCGGAACCCTGCCGAAACCCATCAATACCCCGGCAGCGGCAATACGGATATAGGAGCCTTCCTGAAAACGCCCCACGGGCAAATGCTCCTCCGCTGCAGCAAGCTCCCTGCCAACGACTTCAAGTTGGCCACGGTCATGCTGCCCTTCATGGCCGCCTTCGATACCTACGCTGGCCGCGGGCAGCAATGGCAAGCCGACCCGGCACGCCTGTTCAGCCTCAGAAATGCTCGCCAGTTCGATAGCGTCTGGTTTGACTCGGCCTATCAACTCGGCCTGGCCATGGCGCAAGCCGCCTCGATGCAGAAGTGAATCCCATGCTCTATCAGAAGAACTATTTCTCCGCCCTCACCGGCAACCTGAGCACCCGCAGCGAGCGGGCCGCCCAGGGCCTGCTCAGCCTCGGCAATCCGCAGCTGCGGCAGTTCCTGCATGATCAGCTGACCGCTGCCCCCGGCACTCCGGGCGCCTGGCTGGCCGACCCAGTCTTCGAGCCGACCTTCGGCTGGCAGGAAAGCTCTGAAACCATGAGTTCGCTGGCCGGCGGTAACCTACTACACCGACGCCTTGCCGAAGCCATGGCGGCCCCGCCCAAGGAGCCCCATGATCTTGCAGAGGAATATGCCTTCCCCAGCAATCGCCATCCTTTCACCCACCAGTTGGCGGCCTGGGAGATTCTCAACCGTCCCGAGCCGCAATCACTGGTGGTGACCAGCGGCACCGGCTCGGGCAAAACCGAGTGTTTCCTGGTACCGGTCCTCAGCCAGCTGGCCAAGGAAATCGACGCTGGCGAAGACCCGGAGGGTGTCCGCGCCCTGTTCATCTACCCTTTAAACGCCCTGATCAACTCGCAACAGAACCGCCTGGATGCCTGGACCCACGGATTCGGCGGACAGATTCGCCATTGTCTATACACCGGTGCCCTGGAGAACGAACGCAGGAATAGAGACCAGCAGTACGATGGCCAGGTGATCGACCGCAAGAGCCTGCGCGCCAGCCCGCCGCAACTGCTGGTGACCAACGCGACCATGCTGGAGTACATGCTCATCCGCAAGGATGACGAGCCGATCCTGCAGAAGTCGGCCGGCAAGCTGCGCTGGATCATTCTGGACGAGGCGCACACCCACATCGGCTCCCAGGCCGCGGAGATGGCGCTGCTGCTGCGCCGGGTGATGCTGGCCTTCCAGGTCAAGCCGCAGGATGTGCGCTTCGTGGCAACCTCGGCCACCTTCGGCTCGGATACCCAGACCATCGAGAGCCTGCGCACCTTCCTCGCCGATATCGGCGGAGTGGATCCGCAGCAGGTGCATGTCGTGCAGGGACATCGGGATATCCCGGCGCTGCTGAACGCCACCCTGGTTGCCGAGCAGGACACCCCTGAAGCCATCGGCGCCATCGAGGCGGACCAGGAACAGTCGGCGCTGCGCTACCAGCGTCTGGAGGCCAGCCCCACCGCTCGGCGGCTGCGCGCCCTGTTCATGCCTAATGGCCAGGTGAAACCACAAAGCCTGCAAGGGCTGATCCGTGAGTCCGGTCTACCCTCGGCGCAGGTGCTCGCCTGGCTGGATCTGCTGTCCGGCACCAAGAGTGCCGAAGGGCTGTCCTTCCTGCCGCTGCGCGCACACCTGTTCCATAACGTGATTCCGGCAATCCGCGCCTGCGTGGACCGCAACTGCAGCCACAAGGCCGGCACCGCGCTGGCACATGCCGACTGGCCGTTCGGCATGGTCTATCTGGAGGAGCGGACTCACTGCCGCTGCGGCGCGCCGCTGATGCCACTGGTGTCCTGCGAGGAGTGCAACGAGAGCTTCCTGCAGGCGGCCACCAAAAGCAGTAGCAGTGCTCTGGTCGATCCGACACAGCAACAGGACGACGAGTTCGCTCTCGAAGATGAAGCCACGGAGGCCGATGATCAGACCAAGGATAAGGATACTGTGTCATCCATCCAGATCCTGATCACCAATCGCGCCGTCAAGAAAGGCAGTGCCGACTTCCTCGATCGCGCCACTCACCGACTGACGCCCAATCGTCCGGCGGATGGTGGCATCGAGCTGCAGCTCTTCCGCACTGCCAAGAACGAATGCCCCTGCTGTGGCGCCAATATCCAGGGCCGCAGCCTGCTGCGCCCCGCGCGCATCGGTACGCCCTTCACCCTCAGCACGGTGATCGGCACCCTGCTGGAGTTCTGCCCGCCGGATCCGATGCCGACCGGCAAGCCGTTCCAGGGCCGCAAGCTGATCTCCTTCACCGACAGCCGCCAGGGCACCGCACGGATTGCCGTCAAGCTGCAGCAGGACTCCGAGCGCAACCGGATTCGCGGGCTGATCTATCAGCGCCTGCTGCAGGCACAACCCGTCAATGGACTGTCCGCAGAGGACTTGCAGGACCTGCAAGACCTTCAAACAGCAGAGCGATTGAGTCGTATCGAGCAAAAGCACTTGCAATCCTTGCTGGACATGCAAGCTGAAGCGGCCAAAGGCGCGGAAATCAGCTGGACCGACATGGCCAACCATCTGGGCGGCACGCCGGAGCTGCAGATGGGTATGCTCGACTACTACAACAACCTCGCACCGAACACCTTCGGCCCGCAGGGTAGTGTCGCCCTGGCCAACATGCTGCTGGCCCGCGAGTTCTATCGCCGCCCGAAGCGTGCCAACAGCCTGGAAACCCTCGGCCTGGTACAGGTCTGCTATCCCAAGCTGGACAGCATCACCAGCAAGCCCATGGCCTGGCCCAAACATCTGGATGTCGACACTTGGCGCACCTACCTGAAGGTGCTGCTGGACTTCTTCGTCCGCGAAAACACCCTCCTGAACATCGACAAACGCTGGCAGTCGCTGATCGGCGCACGCATCAGCCCCAAATGGGTCGTGGCGCCGGTCCTGGGGG
Organism: Pseudomonas sp. NBRC 111133; assembly: GCF_001320605.1. NCBI lineage: Bacteria > Pseudomonadati > Pseudomonadota > Gammaproteobacteria > Pseudomonadales > Pseudomonadaceae > Pseudomonas > Pseudomonas sp. NBRC 111133. The sequence goes on from NZ_BCBJ01000069.1 coordinate 71,891, forward strand.
AAAAGCCTGAAAAGCTGCAAAGTCGCTTTGCCCGCTGGCCATCCGTCAATACCGTCAGCAGCCTCCAGTCACGGGCCATCCTGCTGCTCTGCAAGGCATTCAACTGGTCAACCGCGGCCCATCAGGACCAGATCGACTCGATCCTGAGCGAAGCCTGGCGGGTACTGACCCAGCAGGCAAAGCTGCTGATTTCGTCAGGCGACGGCTATCAGCTCGACCTCAAGGACCTGAGCTTCCGGCTGCCCGAAACGGTCTACCTGTGCCCGGTATCGCGGCGCTTCATCAACACCCCGTTCGAGCAGCTCAGTCCCTATACGCCACGTACCGACCGCGAGATGGTCGTCAAGGTGACGCCCTACACCCTGCCGCGTCCGCCCGAGGCGCTCCTGCATGTGCCGGGTGATGAGGGCCTGCTGGCGATCCGCGCTTGGCTGAACAGCGAGCCGCAGATCCAGCAGCTGCGCAAGGACGCGCTCTGGTCGGACGTCATGGACCGGATCATCGAGGGGGGCCACTACTTCCGTGCCGCCGAGCACTCGGCACAGCAGCCGAAGAGCAAGCTGGACAGCTACGAAGGCCTGTTCAAGACCGGCAGGCTGAACCTGCTGAGCTGCTCGACCACCATGGAAATGGGCGTGGACATCGGCGGCATCAGCGTGGTGGCGATGAACAACGTGCCCCCGCACCCGGCCAACTATCTGCAGCGTGCCGGCCGTGCCGGGCGCCGCCGCGAGGGACGCTCGCTGGCCCTGGCCGTCTGCAAGAACACCCCGCACGACCAGAGCGTGTTCAACAACCCGCTCTGGCCGTTCAACACGCCCATGCGCATGCCCAAGGTGTCCCTGCAGAGCCCCGATCTGGTACAGCGCCACGTCAATGCCTGGCTGCTGTCGCACTGGCTCAAGCACGTGGTCGCCGCCCAGGAAATCAAGTCGATGACCGCCGGTGCCTTCTTCCTCGACGGCGAACTGCCTATGTCGCTGGCCGCGCGATTCTGCCTGTGGTGCGACAACCAGGCGGTCGATACCGAAACGCTGGTGGGACAGGCCCTCAAGGACATCACCCGCCGCAGCTTCCTCGATACCACCCCGCAGCCCGAGCTGTTCAAGCACGCCAGCCGCCGCATGAAAGAGATCATGCAGGCATGGCAGCAGGAATACTCGGCCAGCGAAGCCCAACTGCAGCAGATTGCCGACAAGAAGGCCGCTGCCTACCGAGCCATGGAGGCACAGCTCAGCCGCATCGAGAAGGAGTACCTGCTGAGCGAGCTGGCCGACCGGCGCTTCCTGCCTGGCTACGGCTTCCCGACCGATATCGTCAGCTTCGACAACCGCTGCATGCAGACCCTGAAGCAGGAGGAAGGCGACAAGCGCGAGGACAACCGTGCACGCTACCGCTCGCTGGCTTCCCGCGACCGTATCACCGGCCTGCGCGAATATGCGCCGGGCGCCGAACTGGTCATGGATGGGCTGGTCTACAAGTCCTCCGGCATCACCCTGAACTGGCACGCTCCCGCCTCTGCCGAAAACGTCAAGGAGCTGCAGCTGTTCAAGAAAGCTTGGCACTGCAATAAGTGCGGTGCCAGCAACACGGCCATCAACCCCGGACGGGAGATCAACTGCCAGGCGTGCGGTGAGCCGATCAAAGATGAAAATATTCGCGAATATCTGGTGCCCTCCGGCTTTGCCGTGGACTTCTTCGACGAGCCGCACAACGACATCAGCCGCCTGCAGTATGTGCCGGTCAATGCGCCCTGGCTGAACGTACCGGCCAGCTGGGTCTGCCTGGCCAACCCGGCACTCGGCCAGTTCCGCGCCAGCCAGCAGGCGCAGCTGTTCAACTACACATCGGGCGCCAACCAGAAGGGCTTTGCCATCTGCCTGGAGTGCGGCAAGGCCGAGCCGATGCTCAGCCACCCTGACGGCTCTGCGCCAGCGAATGAACAATATCTGCCGGCTGCCTTCCGCCAGAAGGCGCAGCACCGCCGCCTGCGTGGCGGCAGGAGCGACGACAGGGACAACATCTGCCCCGGCAGCCACAACAGCTGGAAGATCAAGCAGAACGTCCACTTGGGCCATGACAGCCTGACCGATGCGCTGGAACTGGTGCTGCGCAACCCTTCCAGCGGCGAACTGCTCAACGACGACGTCACCGCCTATTCGATTGCCGTGGCGCTGCGCGAAGCGATTGCCGCCGATCTGGGCATACAGAGCGAGGAGCTGGGCTGCGACAGCCACCCGATCAAGGTCGATGGCCAGCCAACCCGCGCCATCCGGGTGTTCGACCTGCGCAGCGGTGGCTACACCACCCAGGCCGCGGAGCGGCTGAATGAAGCCAGCCTGTGGCGAAAGGTCATCGCCCGTCTGGACAGCTGCAACTGCTCGCATGCCTGCCAGAACTGCCTGCTCAGCTTCGATACCCGCTTCGAGGCCGAGCGCCTCAATCGTCATGTCGCGCTGGAGTGGATCAATCAGACTTGGCTTGCCGGCCTGGCGCTGCCCGCCGAGCTCGCTGTCTTTGGTCCGAAAAGCCAGGCAGAAATCGCCACTCTACAGGAAGCGGTCGAAAGAGCGATTACTAGGGACGACAACGCGAAGACCGTAGCCATTTACTTCACTGCACCCGCCGAAGAGTGGGATCTTGCTGTCGCACGCCGCCTGAGGCATCAACTGCATAGTTGGGAAAGCGTCGGACACCTAGTGCAATTACATTTACTGGAAAGTACCGTTTCCAGCCTGCCAAGAGACCAAAAGGAATGGTTGGCAAAGCTAGCCTTCAACGGAGTACAGATATGCCTACACAATTCCATACCGGATCTCGGGGCGCTGGCACTCAATGTCTCACTGCAAGGCCCACAAGGCTGCATTGCCTGGGCTAGCGACAATACGAACCTGGCCGCACCTGGCCACACATGGGATCTAGCGGAGGCCGGTGCACGGATCATCCGAGGCACCCCCTCCGACCTCAAGGCAGAGCGCATCTTGAATGCTGCCGATCTCATGCCGGCCCCACCCCCTGGCTTGATCAAGATCGAGATCGGCAATCAGCTGGATGGCTCGCTCGACAACTTTGCTCGTCGGTTCTGGGAGCACCTAGGTACTGAGGCCAATGGCCTGATTAATGATGCCCTCACAGGCAAGGATCCAATTACAGAACTGGTTTACAGCGACCGTTACGTATGCAGCCCGCTAGTTGTGAATCTGCTGGTCAGCGTGATCCACGAGCTCGGACGGCTGAGTGATGCAGATTTCTCTATCCGAATCCTAGGCCGACAATATCAGCGGGAAGACAATCGCTCGCCTTGGCAGTGCCGGCATGACTGGCACTCAGCTCGCGAGCGCGATGAGGCCCTCCGCCAGGCTCTGGCGTACTGCGGCCGCGAGGGAGAGGTGCTAAGCCTGCCTACCTTGCCGCACTACCGCCGGCTACAGCTTAAGCTGCGCTCCGGTAATCAACTGACCATCCAGTTTGATCAGGGGCTTTCGTATTGGGAAGCCGAGCGCAGCGAAAAGTCTTACCAGCTCAGGTTCGACTTTACATCACGCGAGCTTGGAGAAGAAATCATGGAGCGCATCAGGTGTAAAGTTTCGGCGGCTGGGGAGGAAAACACTCAGATATTCCTCTCTTCCTCTTGAAAGCGGCTCAACTGGTATAAGTATCGGAGGCAATTGCCCAAATTTCAGAACTCCGATACGCACAGTAGCGAAATAAGCCCCTGTTCAATGCAAATTTGGACAGGGTCTCTTACGATTTACGGATTACCAGCCATCTGTCGAGCGTAATGGCGATCGCTTAGGTCTTTCTTGTGGTCAGCCTTGACCCAGCGCTCAGGCCTATTGCAGTTAGCGCAGGTCAATATCTGCTTATCAGGGCTGAGGTTGTATAGGCGGCTCTCAGAGCCAACTTTGACCTTCAATCCAACATCTGAGACCTCGAACCCTGGTACTTCCTGTCCTATGCGATCCATGGATTCAAATCGGAACGACCAGCGTTTAATCTGACTTTTGCGCCAGATAGTCATGATGATCAAGGGGTCTTGTTTCGTTGTCCTCTGATAAACCCAATCCCCTTCATAGGGACCTAGTTTGGCGGCTTCTTCGTCTCGCTTGGCCTGCTCATAAATTTGCTCCTGCATCTTGAGCAGTTCGGCATTTAATGCTTCTTCATCCTTGAGTGCTTGGTCTTTCAGCATCTGCTCTACGTCATAGGGCCCTTGAGGGTCATACTTCCAAACCGATGCGTCATTGATGCCAAGCACCTTGCAGTTGAGACAATCGACACTCTGCTCATCTACATTTCGCGTGAGGGCCAAGCGCTCGGAACTATTAACATCATCAAGGAGTAACTTTTTATTTTTTACTGAAATATTCATTTTAACCAGCGGCTTGATGCGACCGTCGTTCACATCCTCTCCAAATATCTCGGCCTCATCACCGTGAACGTTGAGAACCATTACCCTCTCGCTACCGGGTATCTTATAACGATACGCACCTGTGAAATCCTCACTGCCGCAACCAGCAAGAATAGAGCCAGCAAGAGCTAATGAAACAAACCTAGGAAAGTTCCGCATAAAATCCTTTACGGTAAATCACATAATCAATTACGTACGCCTAGACTGACGACTGTGGGAAAGCTAATCAGCCACATTGCCCTGCTATTAATCGAACCTTAATGCTGTAGTCCATATGGCGTTCAGTTTCATGTAGATCCTTTGGCTTAAAGTCTCGTCGAGAAAAATTAACAATCTCCGAATCAGTGAACCCATACTCCTGCATTCTTTCCAACGTGCACGAACAGAGCGCAGGTGAGGACCCGCGAGCCTTGGAAGCAGCCTCGCATCTTTTAACAAGTTGCTGAACCCCAGTTTCGCCAGCGAAGGCTCCTGATTGCAAAAAAAATGCAAATGACACATAAGCAGCTATGCCAATAATCCTCATATACTTTTAACATCCTTCTATTTAACTGCTTATTTATCGAAAATTAATTGTTTGCACTGAATTACAGCCGATTACGAAGACGGCATGTAGGAAGGCAGCCCTGCAGTTCGCTGGGGTGACGTCATGCCATGAGGTCACGTTTTACCAAATTCACAATATACTGTGAAGACCAGAGATGGCGCCGCCCAGATAGTCCTCCCTTTTGGGGAGTCATCTGTGGAAGTCGGATTGGCGTTCGGAAAGGTCCTGCGCAGACGGCGTGTCGAAGCAGGATTAACCCAGGAGCAATTGGCCCATGAGGCGGAATTGCAGCGTAACTACGTCAGCCTGATGGAACGGGGCATCAACCAGCCAACGATCACCACCCTGATCAAGCTAGCTAACCCCCTGGGCTGCACCGCAGCAGAGATCGTCGCCGAGGTAGAACAACTCGTTGTCCCAGCCAGGGACATGAGCCAAAAGCCATCCGTCCAGCATCGGCAGGTCACGCCAAGCGCCAGAGTTTTCCACCAGCAAGACCGCTCGCAAGGGACCTTCCAAGGTGAGGCCATCCAGGAAGGCCCGCTCCGGGATCGGTGCTTCACCAAGAAAACGGGCAAGCTTCCATAGATCCAGGACACCCTGCTCGGTCTGTGCCACCAATCCACGCGGTGGCCGCAAGCGTAACAATCCGTCGTGGGCATTGATCAGCGTGGCATCGACGATCGTGCCTTGGCGCAGCGACAGCCCTCGGTCGCCCAGATAGCCATTGATGACAGCCAAGATGCCGGCGGCTAGTTCGTGCTTCTCCAGCAAACGACGGAAGTTGAGGATGGTGGTTTCATCGGGGATACGCTCCAAGCTCAGCCCCGCGAACTGGCGCAGGATGGTGGTCTCGTACAGCGCCTCTTCCATCGCTGGATCGCTGTAACCGAACCAGTTTTGCATCAGGTGCACGCGCAGCATCGCCATCAGCGGATAGGCCGGACGACCGCCTTCACCCTTGGGATAATGCGGCTCGATCAAGGCAATCAAACCCTTCCACGGCACCACCCGATCCATCTCGATCAGGAACAACTCTTTGCGGGTTTGTTTGCGCTTACCGGCGTACTCGGCGTCAGCGAAGGTCATCTGCTTCATGGGGAAACTCAGCGGGTGGAATCCGGGTCTTTTGCCAAAATCTGGAAGTCTTCTTCAGAGTTTCCCTAGCATTAAGCTGGGCGCGACAACAGACGTCTAGTTGGGCGGCACCTGAAGGTTTCGACCAGCCACATAACGGCCTAGGTCAATCGACGGGCAAGAATAGAATGTCTCCTATAGTCCGCTAGTGTGCGCTCTCTTGCTTGGATGGCATTACGTTCTGGCCCAACGTTACTGTAGCGAATCCGCAGCAGTATCAATCAAAGCCTCCTGTATCCCGCGTGAAGAAAGACGCTACGTTGCGCCCGTTCTTCCACGGCTTCGCTTGCCGCCCCGCTACGGCAGATTCGAAGTATTCATCGAAATGTCATCCTTTAGAAGCAGTGCGTTAACAAGGAATTTCTACCCTTTGCATCGCGAACCGCAATTGTGCGGCCAGCAATATTGCGAAAGGTGATCAAATGACGCCCCATCCGATACAGGACGCCGTGCTGCGGGTCGACCGGTTGAGCGTCGTCTATCCAGGCGGCGTGACAGCCCTACGCGATACCTCGATTGCATTTCGGCGTGGTGAGTTCACCGTGCTGCTTGGTCTCTCGGGCGCAGGCAAGTCGACCTTGCTCCGTAGTCTCAATCGACTCGTCACGCCCACTGGCGGCAGTGTCACCAGCGAACTCGGTGAGCTCGGCAGCGGCTCGGCCTTGCGTCAGCATCGTCGGCGTACCGCCATGATCTTTCAGCACCACCAGCTAATCGAACGTCAAAGCGCACTGGCTAATGTGCTTACCGGTCGGCTGGCCTTTCACAACACGCTCCGCTCGCTGTTTCCTCTGCCGCGTGCCGATCAGGAGATTGCGCTCAGTTGCCTCGCTCGGGTCGGTCTGGCAGACAAGGCGCTAAGCCGGGTGGACAAACTGTCCGGTGGCCAGCAGCAGCGGGTAGGCATCGCGCGTGCGCTAGCGCAACAGCCGGCGATCATTCTGGCCGATGAGCCGGTAGCCAGTCTCGACCCGGCCACTTCGGTCCGTGTTCTCGGATTGCTGCGCGACATCTGCAAGGAAGACGGCATCACCGCCATCGTTTCGCTGCATCAACTCGAATATGCCCGCCGCTTCGCCGATCGCGTCGTCGGGCTGGCCGATTCTCAGATCGTTTTCGATGCCGCGCCCTCGGAACTCACCGATGCGCAGCTTGAGCGCATCTATGCAGGCCGCTCTACGACTCAGCCAGCGAATGCTCCGGCTGAACCACCTGTCATGCTCGAATCTTCACTGGAGATGTCCCGATGAAACGCTTATCCGCGCTCTTATTGACTTGCTTGCTGTCCGCTGTTTCAAGTTTGTCCGCCCTAGCGGCCGATGCCGATCCGGATGTGCTAAAGGTTGCCCTGCTTCCGGACGAAAACGCCTCCGAGCTGATCAAGCGTAACCAGCCGCTGAAGGATTATCTGGAAGAGCATCTGGACAAGAAGGTGCAGCTGATCGTAACCACCGACTATTCCTCGATGATTGAGGCGATGCGCTTTGGCCGTATCGACCTGGCGTATTTCGGTCCGCTGTCCTACGTCATGGCCAAAAGCAAAAGCGACATCGAGCCCTTCGCTGCCATGGTCATCGACGGCAAGCCGACCTATCGCTCGGTGATTATCGCCAATGTGGCGTCAGGCGTGAATGAGTATGCCGACCTTAAGGGCAAGAAGATGGCCTATGGTGACCGGGCATCGACGTCCAGCCATTTGATTCCCAAAACCGTGCTTCTTGAGACGGCCGATTTGACGGGTGGGCAGGACTACGAACAACATTTTGTGGGCACGCATGACGCCGTTGCCGTCAACGTGGCGAACGGCAACGCCGATGCGGGTGGGCTGTCGGAGGTAATTTTCAATCACGTAGCCGAAAGTGGCCTAATCGATCCGAGCAAGGTGAAAGTACTTGGTTACAGCGGCGAATACCCCCAGTACCCCTGGGCGATGCGCTCGAACCTGAGCCCCGAGCTGAAAACCAAGGTGCGGGATGTATTCGTCGGTATCGACGATCCCGAAGTGCTGCGCAACTTCAAGGCCGAGGCCTTCGCGCCAATCACCGACGCCGACTACGATGTGATCCGCAACATGGGATCGCTGCTCGGCCTCGACTTCGCCACGATGTGAGCACCGATATGTCTACTCATTACGACGTGCAGGCGCTGCCTGCAGAGCAACGCGAGCACATCCTTCGAGGCTTCGGCCTCGGTTGGTGGCGCCAGCTGGGGCAGGTGGCGATTGTATTCGGAGTGGTGCTGTTGGCCTGCTGGTACGTGGGGCTGCTCGATGCCACCACGCTGCTGAACGGGCTGCCCTCCATCGCGACCCTGGCAGGCGAGGCCATGCCGCCAGACTTTTCGGGCTATCGAAGCTGGATTCGCCCCTTGATCGACACCTTGGCGATGAGCATCGCCGGTACGGCCATCGCAGTGGTGTTCTCGCTGGTGGTGGCCTTCGTTGCAGCGCGCAATACGGCGCCGCACCCCCTTGTGTTCGGTGTTGCCCGGGTGCTGCTCAATGCCCTGCGGTCGGTGCCGGAGCTGATCATGGGCATCATCTTCGTTGCAGCCGTAGGGTTCGGCGCCTTGCCGGGCGTGCTTGCCCTGGGTCTGCATTCGGTCGGCATGGTCGGCAAGTTCTTCGCCGAGGCCATCGAGCACGTCGACGAAGCGCCGGTGGAAGCCGCTCGGGCGGCGGGGGCTACGCCGATGCAAGTGCTGCTGCACGCGGTTTTGCCACAGGTGACGCCGCAGTTCGCCGACGTGGCGATCTACCGCTGGGAATACAACTTTCGCGCCTCCACCGTGATGGGCATGGTTGGCGCTGGCGGTATCGGCTTCGAACTCATGGGCTCGCTGCGCATCATGCAGTACCAGGAGGTTGCAGCAATCCTGCTGGTCATCCTGGCCATGGTCACGCTAGTAGACGCCTTCAGTGGCGTGCTGCGCAAACGTTTCAAATAGGACAAACCATGCTGCCGAAACTCGTTATAACTCACCGAGTACACGATGAGATCCTGCAACTGCTGGCGCCACATTGCGAGCTGATGACCAACCAGACCGACAGCACGCTGACGCGCGAGGAAATTCTGCGCCGCTGCCGCGATGCTCAGGCGATGATGGCGTTCATGCCCGATCGGGTCGATGCAGACTTTCTTCAAGCCTGCCCTGAGCTGCGTGTAGTCGGCTGCGCGCTCAAGGGCTTCGACAATTTCGATGTGGACGCCTGTACTGCCCGCGGGGTCTGGCTGACCTTCGTGCCTGATCTGTTGACGGTCCCGACTGCCGAGCTGGCGATCGGACTGGCGGTGGGGCTGGGGCGGCATCTGCGGGCAGCAGATGCGTTCGTCCGCTCTGGCGAGTTCCAGGGCTGGCAACCACAGTTCTACGGCACGGGGCTGGATAACGCTACGGTCGGCATCCTTGGCATGGGCGCCATCGGACTGGCCATGGCTGATCGCTTGCAGGGATGGGGCGCGACCCTGCAGTACCACGAGGCGAAGGCTCTGGATACACAAACCGAGCAACGGCTCGGCCTGCGCCAGGTGGCGTGCAGCGAACTCTTCGCCAGCTCGGACTTCATCCTGCTGGCGCTTCCCTTGAATGCCGATACCCAGCATCTGGTCAACGCCGAGCTGCTTGCCCTCGTACGGCCGGGCGCTCTGCTTGTAAACCCCTGTCGTGGTTCGGTAGTGGATGAAGCCGCCGTGCTCGCGGCGCTTGAGCGAGGCCAGCTCGGAGGGTATGCGGCGGATGTATTCGAAATGGAAGACTGGGCTCGCGCGGACCGGCCGCGGCTGATCGATCCTGCGCTGCTCGCGCATCCGAATACGCTGTTCACTCCGCACATAGGGTCGGCAGTGCGCGCGGTGCGCCTGGAGATTGAACGTTGTGCAGCGCAGAACATCATCCAGGTATTGGCAGGTGCGCGCCCAATCAACGCTGCGAACCGTCTGCCCAAGGCCGAGCCTGCCGCATGTTGAATCCGGTCTGGCTGAAGAGCCTGGTAGCGATCGTTCAAACAGGCAGTTTTCAGAGCGCGGCGAGGGCGTTGGGGCTGGCCCAGCCGACGGTGTCGCAGCACTTGCAGAAGCTTGAAGAGCAGGTCGGCGTAACGCTGGTGCAGCGCAGTCGTAGCGGCTGCCAGCCTACCACACGGGCGCTGGCCTTCATGCCGCATGCGACCGCCTTGCTCGACATGCACGCCCGGGCGCTAGAAGCCCTGCATGGCAATCGTGAGCGCGTCGGGGCCAGCTCCAACATCGGCACCTACCTTCTCCAGCCATTCGTGCGCAACTATCTGACGACCGCAAATGAGAGGGGCGAGGTGGATCTGCGCATCGCCGCCAACCCGGATGTGGCCGACCAGCTACTGGCGGGCCAGCTCGACGCCGCGATCATGGAATGGTGGCTACCTCACCCCGACTTCGAACACCGCCTCTGGCGGGTCGAGCCGCTGGTGCTTATCGTCAGCCCCGACCATGCGCTGGCTGAAGCAGGGTGCATAGAACGTGATCGTCTGGTGGACCTGCCGATGCTGGGAGGTGAACCGGGTAGCGGTACCGGACGGCTTCTGACCGAATACTTTGGCGAACTGGGCGTGCCTCGCAGCGGTATGCAGCTAGGCAGCACCGAGGCAGTCAAACAAGCAGTGAGGGCGGGACTCGGCGTGTCGTTGGTGATGGCTTCCGCAGTACAAGACGAAGTTCGCAGTGGCGCGCTGGTAGCTCTTCCCATCCCGGGGCTTGAAAAGCGTCTCCAACTGATCTGGCGCAAACCTCCCGGAAATCTGCACCCGCCGGGATTTGTGCGGCACTTATTGGAGGAGGCAGATCTAGCTGGATAAGGTGATGGATGGTTGCGATCCAGCGCTTGGCTTGTCAGCCTAGGGAAACTCTGAAAAAGACTTTCTGATTTGGCAAAATACCGCGACCCCACCCACCGAGTTTCCCGATGAAGCAGATGACCTTCGCCGACGCCGAGTACGCTGGCAAGCGCAAGCAAACCCGCAAGGAGTTGTTCCTGATCGAGATGGATCGGGTGGTGCCGTGGAAGGGCTTGATTGCTTTGATCGAGCCACATTATCCGAAGGGTGAAGGTGGCCGTCCGGCCTACCCGTTGATGGCGATGCTGCGTGTGCATCTGCTGCAGAACTGGTTCGGCTACAGCGATCCAGCGATGGAGGAAGCGCTGTACGAAACCACGATCCTGCGCCAGTTTGCCGGGCTGAACCTGGAGCGCATCCCCGACGAAACCACCATTTGTTGGCGCGAAACGGCAACAGACCCTAGCAGCCTGTTGAAATTCGCCGCGATGATTACGTCCACTGCTTCTGGCAGCAGCGGTCGCGCTCGTTTACTTCCCGTTTAGGGCGCCAATCGATGGAAATAGCCCGATTTGGTGTGCTCCAGGCGCACCTTCCCCGTCAACGCGCTCATGCCATTGAGCCTGTAGCCAGCAACTTCGGCAGACGCACCAGGTTGCTTGCCGCCATGGCCAGCTGGAACAGCGCGTCGACACGCTCAAGTCCGCGTTGCTTCACCTGGCGCAGGCCTGCCGCCGCCTTGAGCCAGCCGAAGTGGGTTTCGATCCAGGCGCGAATCTTCAGGCTCAGACCATAGCCGGCGTGGCGCGTGGTACGGCCATCGATGGCGCTGCGACGACCATTGGTGTTCTGCGCAACATGGGGTGTCACGCCGAGGGCACGACAGGCGGCCACGAAGTCTGCCGTGTCGTAAGCCTTGTCCGCAGCCAAGGTGCGTCGACGGCGACCACCCAGCTTGCTCAGCATCGCCAGCGCGGCTTCGCGTTCGCCACGACCACCGGCCAGAGTCACATGAGCACTGCGCACCAGGCCACTGCGGTGTTCCATCAGCACATGCCCCATGTAACTCAGCTGCGCGCCGGTGTTGTGGCTCTTGCGGTACAGCCGGGCATCCGGATCGCTGGTCGAGGCGTGGGTGTCGTTGCTGCGCTTGTGCCCCTTGAAGTCCGGCTGGGCATTGCGCGGGCCGGGGCCCGGGTCGTCTGGCGTATCGTCCTTGGGACGGAAACTCTTCTGAGAGGCCCAGGCTTGCAGCAATGTGCCGTCGACCGAGAAGTGCTCATCCGAGATCAGCCCCTGCTTCTCCGCCAGGCGTACCACCTCGCTCAGAAACTCGGCGGCCACTGCCTGGGCATTGAGGCGGTCACGATTCTTCGAGAAGACCGAGTGATCCCACACCGGATCATCAATGGCCAGGCCGACGAACCAGCGGAACCGCAGGTTGTAGCCCAGCTGTTCCATCAGCATCCGCTCGCTGCGCAGCGAGTAGAACAACTGCAGCAACTGCGCCCGCATCAGCTTCTCGGGGGCGATCGAGGCGCGGCCGGTGTCGGCATACAATGTGTCGAACAGGGCGCTCATCCGCTGCAGAGCGGTGTCTGCCAGCTTGCGGATGGCGCGCAGGGGGTGAGTCGCTGGCACGAAGTCATCGAGCTTGGCGACAGTGAACAAGGATTCCTGAGTGATATCGGCGCCACGCATGGAAATCGGGGCTCCCGGCAGATTGGAGCCGATATCGTAAACCTTACACGGCAAAGTCAGACAGACCGTAGGCGAATTTCAATGCGCTGCGCGAAGCGGTGCTTGCCCAGCGCGTGATCCATGCCGACGAAACCCCGGTTTCGATGCTCGCGCCCGGCGAGAAGAAGACCCACCGTGCCTACGTCTGGGCCTACAGCACCACGCCCTTCGCCGATCTGAAGGCCGTGGTCTACGACTTCAGCCCCAGCCGTGCCGGCGAGCATGCGCGCAATTTTCTTGGCCAGTGGAATGGCAAGCTGGTCTGCGACGACTTCGCTGGCTACAAGGCCAGCTTCGAGCAAGGCATCACCGAAATCGGCTGCATGGCTCACGCCCGCCGCAAGTTCTTCGATCTGCACGCGGCGAACAAAAGCCAACTGGCCGAACAGGCGCTGCACTCTATCGCTGGGCTGTACGAAGTCGAACGCCAAGTGCGCGACATGAGCAATGAAGAACGCTGGCGAATACGGCAGGAAAAGGCTTCACTGCTCCTCGACGCACTACATGACTGGATGCTGGCCCAGCGTGATCTTGTGCCCAACGGCTCAGCCACGGCGAAAGCTTTGGATTACAGCCTCAAACGCTGGGTAGCGCTGACGCGCTATCTGGACGACGGCGCCGTGCCCATCGACAACAACCAAGTCGAGAACCAGATCCGCCCGTGGGCTCTAGGTCGCTCCAATTGGCTGTTTGCCGGGTCGCTACGCAGCGGCAAACGGGCGGCGGCAATCATGAGCCTGATCCAGTCGGCGCGGATGAATGGGCATGATCCGTATGCCTATCTCAAGGATGTGCTAACGCGACTGCCGACACAGAAGGCCAGCGCTCTGGCCGAGCTGCTGCCGCACAACTGGGTATCCGTCGGCAAGGTGTAATGCCCGTTCGCTTACAAAGCGCAAAAGCCGAAATCTAAGCCACTGCCTGAGTAATCAGGCGATTAACCAAATACACATCCAAGCCTTCACTGCCGCCTTCACGCCCGTAACCGCTTTCACCCACACCGCCAAAAGGTGTTTCAGCAAAGGCCAACGCAAAGTGATTAATGGCAAGCATGCCGGTGATGAGCTCGTCGCTTAGCCGATGACAGACTGCGAGGTTGTGGCTAAAGGCGTAGGCAGCAAGACCAAAGGTTGTGTTGTTGGCCAGCTCAATTGCCTCATCCACCGAGTTAAACGGCGCCAGCAGCGCTAGTGGACCAAAAGGTTCTTCCATCCACGCGCGGGCGTTTTCTGGAACGTTGGTTAACACGGTTGGCGCAAAAAAATAGCCGGAGTCTCTTAGCGGCCCTCCACCGGTTAGGACGGTAGCGCCTTTGACCTTGGCATCGGCGACTAAGTCGGCGATTTGCGCGCAGCGCCGTTGGTTGATTAGTGGGCCCATTTGTGTGGTTGGCTCTTGGGCTGCGCCAATGGTTATACGTTGTACGGCCTCGACAAATGCCTGGGTGAATTCGGCAAAAACACTTTGCTGGATATAAAAGCGGGTAGGCGAGACGCATACCTGCCCTGCGTTACGGAACTTGGCCTGTGCCAGCTTTTGTGCGCAGTCGAGGATATCCACATCCTCGAATACCAGAACCGGAGCATGTCCGCCGAGTTCTAGAGTGCAGGGTTTGACGTTCTGTGCCGCTTGGGTGGCGATCAGCTTGCCAACCGGCACGGAGCCTGTGAACGAGACTTTGCGAATAATCGGTGAGGCAATCAAATGCGCAGAAATCTCAGCCGGCCGGCCAAACACCAACGCCAGCACTCCGTCAGGCAGGCCGGCGTCTACCAGTGCCTGCACCACCCCAATCAGCGCGCCCGGCGCTTCTTCTGGCCCTTTCAAGATAATCGAACAGCCAGCCGCGAGGGCCGGCGCGAGTTTGCGTACAGCTTGCGAGGCTGGAAAGTTCCACGGCGAAAATGCGGCCACCGGCCCTACCGGATCACGCCGAACCATGTTGATCACTTTGCTGTCGCGTGCCGGCACCAGACGACCACAAGCGCGTCGCCCTTCTTCGGCGTACCACTGTAAAAGCTCGGCGCAGGAATTTATTTCCATGCGTGCCTCAGGCAGGGGTTTTCCTTGCTCAAGGCTTAAGGTCTGCGCTAGCGACTCAAGGCGCTCACGGATCAGTCGCGCCGCCTCAAGCAGTACATCCGCGCGCTTTATTGCGGGAGTTTTGCGCCAAACGGAAAAGCCCCTGGCGCAGGCGTTTAGGGCTATATCCAAGTCTTCGATTTCGGCAACAGCCACTTCATTTACCGTTTGGCTGGTTGCGGGGTTATCCACTGCCAGCCATGCATCTTTTTGGCCTGAGCACCAATGGCCGTCAATAAACAAAAGATGCTTGTGCGAAGACTCAGGCATAGCAGCTACTCCTTGGGTACGTTTATCGCGTTAGAGCGGTTCAGGGCGTAATCCATACGCACCCCAGAGATATGGTGGCGCAGTAGGTCGGCTACGGTTTGCGCATCGCGCATGGCGAGAGCATCCAGAATGGCTTCGTGTTCGCGCTGGAACACCAGCCAGCGCTCGCGGTTAAAACGATGAGCTTTAAGACGCAGCCAGGCCGGGTTGTTGCGCATGCGCGCAACCTTGCGTCCGGACTCGATGAACATGGCGTTTTGTGTGGCGCTGTAGAGCATTAGGTGGAAGTCGCGGTCGATCCTTTCCACTTCATCCCAGCTGGTGGCATGTCGGCCTGCTAACAGCTCACCGCGAATCCTGTCAATTTCAGCATCGCTCAATTTGAGCACCAGCAAATCAGCCAGGGCCGGTTCCACTGTCAGCCGAAACTCAATCAGCTCAGCGGGCGTAACCAGGGATTCGTTCCCCGGCTCTCCAAGCGGCTCATGCCCGGGAAGGGCGATCAGAAAAGTACCGCGTCCGACGCGCCGCTCTAGCAGCCCTTGCTTCTCAAGGGTGTTAAGGACATCGCGCACGGTGGACCGCGAAAGGGTTGAAAATTCAGCCAGGTCACGCTCATTTAAAAGCCTGTCTCCGACTTTTAATCTGCCGGTGCGCATCGCCCCCAAAAGCTGGCTCAGCAGCTGCTCTTTGGAGTTGACTGCGGTGATGCCTAAGACATTGTTTCCACCTGAACCATTTGCACCAATTAAGATTTCAGGCAAACCATTCATACCAATGTGCTCTTGTGAATTTTTTCAGTGGAGCCAGCATATAAGTGGTTGCCAGCAAGAGCAAGGCAAGGCAAGATCAAATCCAGGTCTAAATGCTGAATAAAAAAACAAACCAATAAGACCAATTGATTGCCTTAACGCTGCCCAATCGTCTTCATGCTTATCCTGACTTTGGAGAATGCTTATGTTGAAACGACTGGCTCTGAGTTCTTTGGCCGCTCTTCCCTTGATCAGTACGCAGGTGGCTGCTGAGGAAGTTAAAATTGGCTTTACCGCAGCCCTGTCAGGGGATTTTGCGGCATTTGGTTTGAACATCCGCAAGGGGCTAGAGATTGCCCTGACTGAACTCAATCAGACTTCGGACACCACCTTCAGTCTGACTTCGGCTGATGACCGTGGTGAGGCTCGCGAAGGTGTTTTGATTGCACAACGCTTTTGCTCGGATGAGTCCATTGATGTAGTGATGGGCTACTCGTTCAGCTCTATTGCACTGGCTGCAGTTCCGGTGTTTGACCGCTGCAAATTGCCGGTGCTGGCCTCTGCTGTCACCAGTCCTGATTTAACTGGTGCCAGTGCGTACTTCCGCCGCAACGTGATGACCGATGCAACCCAAGGGCAAACCATGGGGCGTTACGCCACGGAAAAGCTGGGCTTTAAGCGCGTTTATATCCTCAACCAGCAAGATGACTATGGTATCGGCCTATCAAGCGCCTTCAGTGATGCTGCGGCGAAAAACGCTGAGATTGTTGGTCAGGAAAGCTACCTGCTGGGCACCAAAGACTTTAAAACCCTGCTGATCAAGGCGCGTGCTGCCAAGCCGGACGCGATCTTTATCGGTGGTTTTTATTCTGAAGCAGCAAAAATTGCCGAACAGGCACGCGCCTTGGGAATCAAGGTTCAGCTCCTAGGCAGTGACGGATCGCTCAACCCTGATTTGATCAGTCTGGGCCGCAGCGCGGTGGAGGGCATGATCACCTACGGAATGTTTGATCCGTCGGTTTCCACCGAGACCACGGCCCCCTTTATCGACGCCTACCAAAGCGCCTATGGCGAGCAGCCCAATGCTTGGGCGGCCCTTGGCTATGACGCCGGTAAAACTCTGGCCGCAGCGGTGACTCAAGCCAAGAGCCAGGGCGCACTCACCCGTGAGTCGCTTAATGAGGCCTTCTCCACCATCAAAGATATTCCGGGCGTTACTGGTCCAACGACCTTTGAGGCTAGCGGCGATCGCGTGGGGTCTTTGTACTTCTTGCAAGTCAAAGACGGCGCGTTTCGCTTAGCCGACACCCAGTAAACCTCAGGGCGGTCTAGCCGCCCCATTTGCCGTGCGGCTGCGCCGCTGCTTTCGTGCAACACAGATGGGTTTGCCATGGAATACTTTGCTCAGCTTTTGCTTAACGGCCTGACCATTGGTGCGATATACGCACTGGCGGCCGTAGCCTTCAGTCTCGTCTACGGGGTGGTGCGCATGGTGAACTTCGCCTTTGGCGAGTTCTTCATGTTGGGCGCCTTTATTACCGTGAGCTTGATGCTCGACCAGATCAGCCTGTTTGGAGTTTCGGTGGCGATGCCGCACTTCGCGCTACCGTTGGCAGCTGCTTTCGGAATTGTTCTGGCTGGAATATTAGGCGTTGTGGTGGATCGTTTGGCCTACCGGCCACTGCGCAACGCCCCGCGGTTGGCGCCTTTAATTACCTCTATCGCAATCTCTGTGCTGCTGCAAAGCGGGGCGCAAAGTATCTGGGGTGCTGAAGAGCTGCGCTTCCCGGAAAACCCGCTTTCAGAGATGGAAGTGATCGTCTTGTTCAACTCGCTCTATCTCACTGTGCCAGAAGCATTAACCATTATCGTGGCGGTTGTGGCGATGCTGGGGTTGCACCAGTTCGTGGCGCGCAGCCGCCTTGGTCGGGCGATGCGGGCTACGGCTGACAACAGCACGGCTTCAACCTTAATTGGCATCCCGGTAAACCGCATTATCGCCATCGCCTTTTTACTTGGCTCAGGTTTTGCCGCTCTGGCGGGGATTCTTTACGCGCAAACCTACGGCTTTGCCCACGCCACTATGGGCTTTATACCTGCGCTTAAAGCGCTGACCGCAGCGGTTTTGGGCGGCATTGGCAGCATTCCGGGTGCTGCGTTGGGCGGGTTGTTGCTGGGGATGATGGAAACCTTGGGTGGTGGTTACTTGCCGAACGGCAACGCCTGGAAAGACGCCATCAGTTTCAGTGTGCTGATTTTGCTCCTGTACTTCCGCCCGCAAGGCCTGCTCGGCCGGCCGGAAACCGTTGCTGGTGAGCGTGGAAGTTTGTTGGGCAACAGCCCGCAAAGCGGCTGGTTGATGGCTCGCGTTGAGCACCTGCTAGGTAAATTCGCCAGCCCAAGTCCTTGGCTGATGATCGCTCTGGTGGCTGTTGCAGCTAGTCTTGCCTTCGTCGTGACCAGCGACTACTGGCTGCGGATTTTAATCTTCGTGCTGATCTACGGGATGCTCGCCAGCGGTCTGAACGTGGTGGTGGGCTTTGCCGGTTTGCTGGATCTGGGCTATGTCGCCTTCTGGGCGGTGGGCTCCTATTTCACCTCAATCATCTTCATTCTGGTGATGCGCCAGGGCTTCGGCATTGAATCTGCTGAGGTTTGGTGGCTGATGTACGCCAACTTCATCGTCGGCGGTGTACTCGCAGCGCTGGCTGCAATGTGTATCGGCTACCCGACGCTAAAGCTGCGCGGCGATTACCTGGCCATCATGACCCTGGGCTTTGGCGAGATTATTCGCATCGTGGCTATCAACTGGGTGGATCTGACCCGGGGGCCGATGGGCATTCGCGATATCCCGTTGCCAAACCTGTTTGGTTACGAGTTGGCCAGCGCTCAGGCCCAATACCTTTATGCGTTGGCGCTGGCGGCCTTGGTGGTGTTCGTGATTGCTCGCATTGTGCGCTCCCATGTTGGTCGGGCATGGGTGGCCATACGTGAAGATGAAGACGCTGCCGAAGCCATGGGCATCCCGACCTCGCGCTACAAGCTATATGCCTACGCCTTCGGTGGCTTTATTGGTGGACTGGTTGGCACCTTTTATGCCCACAGCCAGCAGTACATCAGCCCTTTCAACTTCAGTCTGTTTGAAAACATTCTGCTGCTGATGCTGGTTGTTCTGGGCGGGTTGGGTACTTTGATTGGTCCCTTTATCGGCGCGTTGATTTGGGTGGTGTTCCTGCAGCTGGCGCTGGATTTGCCCTTTGTTGAAGCCTTCCCTGAAGCGCGTTTTGCCCTTCTGGGCCTGTTGTTGATCCTTTTGATGCTGTACCGACCTCAAGGACTTGCCGCCAAAGCGCGGGTCAAGCTGGTGGCGCAATGAACGCCCTGCTAAATGCTCAAGGTTTAAGCGTGACATTTGGTGGCTTGAAGGCGGTGGACGGGCTGGATATCAGTATCCGGGAGGGCCATATACATGCGCTTATCGGTCCCAATGGTGCGGGTAAAAGCACTGTGGTCAATGCCCTGTCTGGTTTCGTTAAACCGACAGCGGGGTCATTGACCATCAGCGGGAGTGAAGTCTGTGGGCGTGAAGCCCATGTGATCGCCCAGGCAGGGCTGGCCCGCACCTTTCAAAACATCCGTTTGTTTGGTGCGATGAGTGTCTTGGAAACCGTGTTGGTCGGTGCCCACCGGCACTTTGACGCAAACCTCTGGCACCTGCTGTTTTTACGTCGGGCGCTGCGCGTGCATGAGGCACAGATGGTTGAGCAAGCCAAAGCACTTCTGCGCTTTGTCGGTCTGGATGAAAGCTTTGATGAGCGTGCCCCCACCACCCTTGCCTACGGCCATCAGCGCCGGGTAGAGATTGCCCGCGCGCTGATCTCACGCCCCCGTCTTCTGCTGCTGGATGAGCCCTTGGCGGGTATGAACCTGGCCGAAAAGGAAGAGCTGTCGGCCCTGATTAAACGCATCCGTGACGACGGCACCAGTGTTCTTTTGGTCGAACACGATATGAGCATCATCCATGGTCTAGCCGACCGGATCACGGTGCTCTACCACGGGCAAAAACTGGCTGAAGGCAGCGTGACCGAAGTCTTCGCCAATGAAGCCGTGCAAAGCGCCTACTTCGGCAAACAAAAGGTGAAAGGAGGCAAAGCATGACTGCGCCATTAATTCAGGTCGATAACCTGTGCGTGCGTTATGGCGCCGTTGAAGCGTTGACCGATATCAGTCTGGCGGTGATGCCCGGTACGATCACCAGTCTGGTCGGCAGTAATGGTGCAGGTAAAAGCACCACTCTGAAAGCCATTTCAGGGCTGGTGAAACCGGTCAGCGGCAGCATCCGCTATATCACTCACGACCTTTTGAAGTTACGCGCTGAAAGCCGCTCCGAACTGGGCATTGCCCATGTACCGGAAGGCCGGCTGGTGTTTGCCAGCATGACGGTCACCGAGAACTTACTGCTGGGCGCCTACATTCAGCGCGACAAGCGCGCCATCGACCGTGATATCGACGAGCTGCACGAGCTGTTTCCGATCCTGAAAACCCGCGCCAAACAACTCGCCGGCACCCTCTCCGGAGGAGAGCAGCAAATGCTTGCGATTGGCCGGGCGCTAATGTCGCGCCCGCAATGCCTGATCCTGGACGAGCCAACCATGGGGCTGGCGCCGCAGATGATTGACCGGGTGCTGGAAGCGGTAGCCAGTATTCGCGACAAGGGCATCACGGTGCTGATGGTTGAGCAGAACGCCCTTGAAGCAATTGCCATTGCTGACAGCGCGTACGTGCTGCGGCAGGGCCGTCTTGTCTACCAAGGCTCCGGTGCAAGTCTGGATGCCGACCTTTTAAAACAACTGTATCTGGGCGGCGGTGCCGCTACACCTGTGACTGGAGTTGCATGATGACGATCCACTCTGCGAAGTACCTCTGGAGCGGCACTGAACTGGGCGAGGCCCGTGCTCTTGCACCGCACTACTACACCAGTGAAGAAATCTTCAAACAGGAAGTGGAGCATATCCATTTAAAGAACTGGTTCTTTGCCGCGCGTACCGATGAGCTTGCCAGCTCGGGCGACTACCGCTCCATTGATACCGTGGGCGGGCCGGTGCTGCTGACCCGTGATGAGCAAGGCGAGCTGCACGCCTTTGCCAACTTTTGCCGTCACCGTGGCTCGATTCTGCTGGAAGGCTGCGGTAACCGTCGCAACATCCTCTGCCCCTATCACGCCTGGAGCTACAAGTTGGATGGCAGCATGATGCGGGCGCCCGGGATGGCTGATGTTCCGGGCTTTGATCCGGAACATAACGCGCTGGTGCCGATTCGCATGAGCGTGTGGCGCGGCAATATCTTTTTAAATTTCGACGACAACGCGCCGGATTTAATGACCCATCTAGGTGACTTTGATGAGCTGGTCGGGACCAACAAATTAGAGGATATGGTCTGCGTTTGGCGCAAAGACATCATCGCCGAATGCAACTGGAAGCTGCTTTTGGAAAACGCAATGGAGACCTATCACACCGGGATCGTCCATGCCAAAACCGTAGGCGCGCAAAATAGCCTGACCTTTGCAGCCAAAGGCGAATGGCACGCCATTCAAGTGCAGTCGTTGATGACGAGCGCAGTCCTCGACAAAACCCAGGACGCGCCTTTTCCGCAAATTGAAGGCCTGAGCGAACAGGCTAAACAAGGCACTTTCTTCACTCTGGTCGAGCCCACTACCCAATTCTGCTGCGCTCAAGATTGCATGTGGTGGCTGGTAGTAAGGCCGATTGCGGTGGATCGTACGCACTTGTCGGTGGGCGGCTGCTTCCCCAAACACTTGCTGGAGCTGCCCGACTTTGAAGAGCGCGCTCAGCCTTACTACCACCGCTGGGGCACAGTAGCTCTGGAAGATGTTGGCATCCTGGAAAAACAGCAAAAAGGCCTGAGTTCGGTTCGTTATACCCCGGGGCACTTGTCGTGGCGTGATGATGTGGTGCATGACATGAACAACTGGCTGTTGCGTCATCTGCCAATTGCCAAGGGATAAAGATGAATATCCTGATTACCCATAACCGCGACTTATTGAAAAACTTCTTCAGTGCCCGCGCGGTAACTACCCTGCAGGGGCTTGGCAATGTACGGCTAAACGATAGTGACGAGCCCTTGCGGGGCGATGCGCTAGTAGCAGCAGCCAAAGATTGTCAGGTGATTATTTCTGATCGCCTGGCGCCGGGCGAGGCCTTGGTGTTTGCGGGTCTGCCGAACCTGCTGGCTTTTTTGCGCTGCGCGGTGGATGCGCGCAATGTCGATGTGTCAGCAGCCAGTGCTGCAGGCATCTTGGCGGTGCGTTGCAGCGCAGGTTACGCCGAGGCCTGTAGTGAGCTGGCCTTGGGTTTGATGATTGATCTGGGCCGCGGTATTACCCAGGCTGCCACACTTTATCATCAGGGCGTGCATCAGCAGCCGATGGTCTTTGGTCGCCAGCTTTATGGAGCCAGTGTAGGCATTGTCGGCTATGGCGCGATTGGTAAGCGCATCGCGGCCCTTTGTCTGTGTGCGGGCATGCAGGTGTCAGTCTATGACCCTTACGCAGAGATCACCGAACAGGGCATTGAAAAGGTGCGTTTTGAGGAGCTGCTGGCCTCCTCTGATTATGTGGTTGCCGCAGCCTACGCCACGCCCGAAACCATAGAGATGTTTAACGCTAGGGCGTTTGGCCAAATGCGCAAAGACAGCTTTTTTATCAATATCGCCCGAGGCATTCTGGTTGATGAGGAAGCGCTTTATCACGCACTCACCCGCGGTCAGATTCAAGGCGCAGGCCTTGATGTGGGGCGCGGCCTTGATGAGCAGCCGAATCCAAAAATTGCCGTGCTCGCCAATGTTATTGCTACCCCTCATGTTGCCGGGCTGACACCCGAGGCCAGTGATTACCAAGCCATGGAATGTGTGGCACAAGTCCAGGACTTGTTAGCCGGGCGTGTCCCTGCCTTGGCCTTAAATCCAGAACATGCCAGCCGTTTGCGGAGTTTTCACCATGCGTAACTTACATCTACCTGGCCGTTCCCCGGTACGTGCCCAGCGCGGCATGATTTCCACTTCTCACCCGCTGGCCAGCCAAGCCGGCCTGGATATTTTGCGCCGTGGGGGCAGTGCGATGGATGCTGCCGTAGCCGCTGCTGCGGTATTGGCGGTGGTTGAGCCGCAAGCCACCGGTATTGGCGGTGACTGCTTTGTGCTGTTGGCAGGTAAAGATCAAAAGGTGCGCGCCTTTAACGGCTCGGGCCGCTCGCCAAAGGCCGCCACCCTTGATTGGTATCTGCAGCAGGGCCTTGATGCCATTCCCGGTCGCGGTGCGCATAGCGTGACGGTGCCGGGTGCGATTGATGCCTGGTGTCAGCTTTTGGATGAGCACGGCGTTCTGGCACGTGAAGAAGTCCTTAAAGACGCGATCTTCTTCGCCCGCGAAGGTTATGTGGTGGCCGACAGAGTGGCGGGAGACTGGGCGCAAAACGAGCCGTGGCTGAAAGAAATCGACAATGCGCGTCGGGTGTTTTTACCTGAAGGCCGCGCCCCCAAGGCTGGCGAAATTCATCGTCAGCCCGAACTAGCCAATACCTTGGAGGCGATTGCCAAATTTGGTCGCGATGCCTTCTACACCGGCGCTATCGCCGAGGATATGGTGGAGGCGCTGCAAGCTGGTGGCGGGCTGCACACGCTGGCAGATTTTGCCGAGTGCCGGGGCAATTATGTCGACCCTATTAAAGGTAGTTACCGTGGCTTTGATTTGTATCAGGTGCCACCCAATAACCAAGGCTTAACAGCCCTACTGATGCTGAATACCCTGAGCCACTTCGATTTGAAAGAGTTGCATCCTGAGAGTGCCGCACGCCTTCATTTGGAAGTTGAAGCCTCGCGTCTGGCCTACCGTGAGCGTGATCTGCGCCTTGCCGATCAGGCGTCTATGAACACATCGGTGGAGCAACTGCTGGCGCCTGAAGTGGGCGAAAAAATGGCCCGGGGTATTAACCTTAAAGCGACAGGCGAGCTGCCTGACTCGGTGCTGGATCACTCGGATACGGTGTATCTGTGTGTGGTGGATGAAAACCGCAACGTGGTGAGTTTTATCAATTCAATCTACAACGAGTTTGGAAGTGGTGTGGTTGCTCCAAAATCCGGTGTGCTGTTGCAAAACCGTGGCAAAAGCTTTCGCCTGAGTCCTGAACATCCGAACGTTATCGCCCCGACTAAACGGCCCATGCATACCATTATGCCGGGTATGCTCTGTAAGGACGGTCAGGTGATTGCACCACTTGGCGTGATGGGTGGAGACTACCAGCCGGTGGGGCAGGTACATGTTCTGACCAACATCATCGACTACGGCATGGATGCGCAAGAGGCAATCGATGCGCCACGAGTGTTCTTCGAGAACGGTGTGGTACAGGTGGAGGCGGGAGTCAGTGCTGATACCCGTCAGGGCCTTGAGGCGCTTGGGCATAAGCTGGTCGATTCACCCAGCTATAAGCCGCTGGGCGGCGGTCAAATTATTCTCATCGATCCTCAAACCGGCACCCTGACTGCCGGTTCTGATCCGCGTAAAGATGGTTCTGCCATCGGCTACTAGCAGTAGTGACTCACGGTGGGCTACCCCGCACTATTAACCCGGCAATCAAATACACCAAATCATGCCGCGTAGGCGATACGTGGATGCCGGAAATAAGAACGGATTCTTTGGGGGTGTAATTGCAATCGTCTCATGACCGAGCGAACACGCCCTTCCAGTTCGTCCTGATTACGCGCTGGCAAGCCCGTACGGTGTTTCCATCAACCGAATCAAGCGTGCGAGAGCGGAGCTGAAGATCCCAGAGTCAAAGATCAGTCGTGAGCGTTTCAAACCACTGGAGGACATTTGGACCAGCGAAGCCATAGCTCTACTGGGGATGATGCCGGATACAGAAGTCGCTGACCGTTTAGGCGTCAGTAATTTTCCGGTCAAAAAAATGCGTAGGGAGCTTGGAATACAAGCGTACAAGCGACCGTTGCCCGAAATGACACCCGAAATTATCTCGGAGTTCGGGGGCCTTTCCGACGCCGAGATCGCCCGCCGGCTCAGCGTGTCGGTGAGCTATATCCGCAGAGCGCGGATAAATATGCAGAAGGGCAGCCAGCAATAGATGCAGGTCCGACTCTGATAGAGGGATAGGCAGCCAAACGGAGTGTCTGGCTGCTTCTTACCGGCTCATGTTGTCTCCAGCGCTGCGCGCATCCATTTCGGCATTCTGCAGGCCACTATTTTGCTCAGGTCTTCAGGGCTGAGAGCTTTTTTCATTACAGCAACACACTCCGGCGTAGTACCACCTTTGCCGAGATAAAACAGAGCGCTGATGGTCATCCCCACTTTGGTTCCTGCGCACTGCATCACCATCGGAGCGGCATGCACGAGCCTGATCTCGGCCTTCCCCACGAATAGAGATCGACTGGAGCCGCTCGTGTAATAGATCGGGATGACCGGCATCTGTGTACTCAGCCCGAAATGTCTCACGGCATCAGCGCCGTGGATCTGCAGCTTCCAACGGTTCTGCCTGGCAATCAGATTCACCAAGTCCCAAGGCCCAGGACGATGAACCCGACCAGTGTACTGACTGTATTTCGGCCGCATGTAGATGCCACGATACACACGCTCAAGCTCGCCACGGCGAACAAGCTGGGCGACTGCCTTGGAGATGGCCGAGCTCGAACCAAGCCCTGCAAGACACCTGATGCTGAAAGGCCTCCCCTTGCGCAGAAACTTAACCCGCTGCCTGACGAGGTGAGACACCGGCGGCTCAGAATGAGGGCAGGACATTGCTATCGTGTCGACTCCAGCGACGAGCAGAGCAACGGCTGGTGGAAGGCGATTACCCGCCGTCGGTATTCATCTTCAAGCGCTTCGTTTACCAGACATTCCTCAAGGCGCCCCAGCGAGAAAATTTGATCGGCAGATGGATAGTGCCTGAGCAGGCTTTTCGCATAGCTGCGGATATCCTGCGGTAACCCCGAATGACGGGAGAGTTCACGCAGGAACTCCTCTGTTTTGAGGATGGCGCGTGTTCTTTCGTAAGGGAGGGTCAATCTCGTTATCTCCTGGTCATGAACTCAAAGCCCCGGGTAGCTGGCTCGCCAGCGCCCGCCACCCAGCGCGCAGTTAAGCGCCGCGGCCATTGAGGCGAACGTACCAGCACGCCCTTGATTAGCTCCAGAGGGTAGAACAGCAGTCCATCAACCTGGAATTCCTGCAGGCCTTCCCGCCCACTGTGAAACCGCTCCAGATAAGGTGCAATGCCAACTAGTGTTTGCCGTGCAGAAAGCTGCAAAGCCTGCAGTATTGGGCATGCAGACCAACCCGGATCTGTGTGCTCAATCATGACTGCACTCCGTCTTGGCCTCCTGCCGCTCCATCCACTTGGCCAGGCCCCACATCGTGGTTCCCAGCGCCAGCAGGAGCCAAAGCAACCATTGAGGAACTTGATATTGGGCGCTTAGCCAGAGACCTGCCCCACCGCAAAGCATCACCACGAAAAACCATCTCATCAGCGTGCGCTCCCGATTACTTACGAGACACACGGTAACTCGATGGTCCGCTGCGCTAACGTAGATGCCGCAAATTTCGTCAGCTCCCAGATTAGGAAATGAGGGTTCATTTGACTATTTCGGCGAAGGTGTTCCTGTGATCCAAGGCGCTCGGCAAATTCCGGTGGATGCAAAACTGGGGCGAGCGCTGGACTCCCGTCGCCCTGTAAACCGCGCAGTAAGTGGTGAATTTCCCTGTGTCGCTGTCTGACCGGAATGCTGTGCGCAGGCAGTCAACCAGCCCCGACCATACGCTCCAGCGCAACCGGAAACAGCCGAGCGCTCTTGGTCGCGTCATCAGACCGGAATCTGGCGAGCGCGAGATCGGCTCGGCCATGGTGCAACTCAACTGACCGGAAATCCGTGAGCATCCCGGCCTCCGGCGCTTTAAGTCGACCGGAATCGTGAATCGCCCTTAGTCTCGTCGAGGAGGTGGAAAGGCTCGCTGAAAACCGGCCGCCTAAAGCGATCAACGTTGGCAATTTCAGAGAAGGAATATCTGAAGATTGTGGTTTAAGGGTAGGCGGTCTAAGGATTACAGGGCTATTGAGCCCACCGCCAGCCGCTCTATACAGGGATCTTTCGAGCCCACTGCTCGATAGCGCGCTCAACTTGTTCCTTTGGCAGGTACTCCTGCTCAAGACGTCCTCGTTCTTGCACCAGCAGATACCGATAGAAGTCCGCTTCGTCAGCCAGCAAACCAGGTGGGGCCGAATCCAGAGCTTTGGTCGGCTCGAGGACTGCGCTCACCGGTGAGTGTTGCTCGAACAGCTCCCGTTCCATCAATAGTGCTTCGACCGTAGGTTGATGAAGTCTCGCTCGCGCCAACATAAGCAAGCCCCAAGTATCCATATCGCCCCAGTAAGCGATATGTTTACCGGCCAGGTGCGCGGACGCTAGCCACTGCAAATCGAGTCCTGAGCCCAGCACAGCCAGGGTGTCCGGTAAGTTCTCAGGCAGCAAGTGAATGCATTGCTCATTTTCCACCACGAGCAATCGCGAACCGGGAAGTGGGGTTTCGGCCAGTTCCGCAGTGGTGAGTCTGAGCCGCTTGAAGGGCAACAGTTCAGGCTGAAGGGGAACGACCAGAACCCAGTGGC
The DNA here is from genome assembly GCF_001320605.1 of Pseudomonas sp. NBRC 111133. Classification (NCBI taxonomy): domain Bacteria; kingdom Pseudomonadati; phylum Pseudomonadota; class Gammaproteobacteria; order Pseudomonadales; family Pseudomonadaceae; genus Pseudomonas; species Pseudomonas sp. NBRC 111133. The sequence continues at coordinate 99,324 of NZ_BCBJ01000069.1, forward strand.
TGCTTTCTTCAAAGGCATCCAGAAAAGTCGTCAGGCCTTGCTCGGATGCCGCGCCTCCGAAGCGCTCGTCGAGGAGCCAGGTCAGCAAACTGGCGTTGCGCTCGAAAAACTTGGTGTCGACGCCGTGCTCGGCAAGCAGGCGCAGCGGACGGCCTCGGGCACAGCCTGGCGACAACCGGGTGGCGAGTCGCGCCGTGGCGACGACTTCTTCGGACGGCTTCGTCAACCACAAGCTCCGTTGTGCTACCAGCAGCGCATGAAAGGCACTGTCTACCTGCTCAACCAGATACTCGAGTTGAGCGTATTCCTGGCTGACCGCTGGATCATTGGTCGCGGCAATCCATTCGGAAGGGCTACGCAAGTGCCAGCGCATCGGTAAGGAAATGGGGGACAGCCCTGCTCGGTAGCTGACGGGCTCCCAGTCGACTGTACCCACGTTCACGCTCCGCCAGTTCTCCACATGCCGGAGTACCGCCTGGATGTTGTCAGTGAATAGACGTGCCGAAGGCTTGCCGATGTTGAGGCTTTGCGGCCAGCTAGCGGGATTGAGCAAGCGTTCCAAGCGTACGCTGGAGCGCTGCCATTGTCTGGCCAGGCTGCGACTGATGTCAGTGGGCGACTTCATGCATGGCCTTGATGCGCTGTTGATGATGCTCATCCAAAGCTTCCCAGCTCAGGGAAACCAGACTGGATTCCACGCCGCGCCGATGAACGACGACTGCCGAACGCGTATGGTGGCGCAGCAGGCGCATTTCCTTGTTGGGCGTGATGAAGACAGCGTGCAGGCCGAACTCTCTCAACGCTGCAATGATCCGACCGGCAACCGCATGGGAGCTGCGCGAGAACGCCTCGTCGAGAACGATGGTGCCGAACAACGGCCGGCTGCTGCCGTCGGGACAAAGCGCATAGCTGAGTGATGCGGTCAGCACATAGGAGGCGATGATCTCCTTCTCACCACCACTACCGCCCTGAGAGCCTGTTCGGGTTTCGATGACACTCTTGCTTTCTCGATCGATCACTGAGACCGCGAACTCCAGGCGGAAGCGCGGATCCAGAAGCGCTTTGGCGCCCTGATTCCTGCTGTGCTCGCAGGCATCTTTGAGCAGCCCAACGAGCGCCTGCAATGCCTTGTAGTGACTCTCGCCTTCATCATCGATGAAGCGCGCCGAGTTCAGTTGGCGCTGAGCCTGTTGCAAGGTGCGCAGGCTTTCATGGATAACCTTCTTCGCCACCAGGCGCAGATAGCGTCCGGGCTGAAAGTCGACACGCTGCATCGTGCTATTCAGGTCATCCAGGCGCTCCTCGATCACCGAGACTTCATGGTCGATATAGCTGAGCAACTGGGTGACGCCGTCATCCGAGGAACGATTGAGGTATTCCAGGAAGCGCTTGAGTTTCTCGGGCAGGGCTTCCTCGGTCAGCACGCGAAGACGCTCCAGATACCTGGGTACGTCCACCAGTTCTCGCCCGACCTCCGCAAGCGCTCCGGTGTCCACCTTCAGAGCGTCAGACATACGTTTGGCAAGCTCTGTTTTCTGATCGCCGAGTTTATCGCCGAGCGCTTTGAGCTGCCCTTGCAGCTCACGCGTATGCTGGCGCTCCAGCTCGACAATATCGCCAAGGTCATCTGCCGTCAGGGTCGGGAAATGCGTTTGCGCTAGTTCACGCTGCGTATCGTTCAGCCCTTTTTCGGCACCACGATAGGCCTTACGGGTAGCGGATGCAGCCTGCTCGAACTGAAGTTTCAACTGACCGCACTGCTCGATGAGTTGTTGCCTCTGTCGATCCAGGGCGTCGAACAGCGCCTCAGCTTCATCCAACTCAGCCTTGATCATGGCAAGGTCGGTGTCGGGACGCGTCAGGGTTTCGAGCTGAGCATGCAGCGACGCAAGCTGACGCTCGGCGCCCGGCAAATCAATCTCCTCGAACTGCAGTTCTTCGACGCGCTGCAGCAGCGAAGCTTGATCCTCCAACTTGCGGGCATCGCCCCGGGCAGCGTCCAAGGCCAGCCTGGCAGGCGCGAGCAGTTCATTGACCTCGCCAATCTGCTCGGCCAGGAAGGCAAGACGGTCGCGGTTATCGAAGCCGGTCAGCCAGTCCTCATCGAGGCGCTTCTGATCCTGTTTGTCGAAGAAGCGTTCTTTACCCGACATCAGCCCCTGAGCCGTCATGGCGTGCGGGGTATGACGCAATTGCTCCGTGCTCTCCACGCAATGTCGGTCATTGTCCGCCAGTAGCGCCTTTATCGCTTCGCGGTACGGATGCTCCTTGAAGGTCAGCTTGCGGGTATAACCATCGTCGAAGAACACAGGGCGCGACGACGGTTCCTTGACCTCCAACAAGCGCACATGCAAGCGGTTGTGTCGTTGGTTCACCCAACGCAGTGCAGCCTCGGACGCACCCTGCGGCACCAGGATACGCAGGCGGTGGCTGCCGATTGCCCGCTCGATGGCCCCCCTCCAGGCCAGCTCCTCGGGCTTGACCTGCACCAGCTCGGCAACGAAAGGCAGGGCCGATTCATCGACGCCAAGCGTCTGCGCCAGCTCCCCTCGAAAAGCATGAAAATGCCCAGGCAGGTTCGAGCCTGGCCGTCGTTCGACCTCGGCACGCTCCTGCTGCAAGCTCTGCAGGCGGCCATCGAGTTCTTTCTGGACGATGCCGGCATCGAACGCCTTTTGCCGTGCCTCGGTAATATGCTCGCCCAGTATTTCCAGGCGTGCCGCGATCTGCTGCTGATTTTCCTCGAGTGCAGCAGCCGATAACTCATCCGCGAGTCCAAGCCCCTTGACCAAGCGTTGGTACTGCTCGGCTTTCAGGCGTCGCTTATCACGCTCCCTGGCACAATCCGCAATGCGCCCGCGTAGTTGATCTATCCCTGCGCCCCCTACACGTAGGTAGCGCTGACGATGTTGATCGACCACGCCCTTCTGGGTTTCAAGCTGCCCCCTGCATTGCGCCTGATCCAGTTCGGCCTGTTTGTACGCCGTCTCCAGCCTGTTGGTTTCGGCCAACCACAGGCGATAACCCTGCTCGGCGAACCAGACCGGAAGAATGCCTTCGAGCGCCTGTTTGTCCTGCAACTGGGCTTGCAAGACTCGGTAACGCTCCCAGCCATCGGCGACCGGCAGCAATGAGCGCTGCTGTTTTCTAGCAGTTTCCAGTTCTCGGTGAATATCGGTCAGATCATCGAAGCTGCTGGCGACTTCGGCAGCCCGCACGAAGGCGGAGCGGTCATCCAGTACCAACTCGCGAAAGATCTCATCGATGCTGTTGAGCTGCTTCAGGCCGGCAGCGCGGTTGAGCAAGGTGAAGGCGTTTTCACCCACCTCGAAGTAATCCCTGAGCCTGGCCAGGAAGGCTTTTTTACTGGGATACGGCCAGATACCCGTGCCATCCTTCTCCATCTGACGCAGCGCCCGCATGCCGCCTGCGTGATGTTGGCTGAGCCAATGCTCCAGCGTCTGCTCGGGGGACTCGCTTAACAGCCACAGTTTTTTCAGATCGGACGCCGAGGAGCTGGTGCCCTCGAACCAGAGTACAGCGCCCAGTCGCACCTGCGCACCGTCACGCTCGAGCGTGGCGGCAATGGCGGTGACCGTCTTACCCTGGCGCGCGATATGAGATTGCTCTACACCTCCGTCTCCAGGGCCGGTAACCCCGCGCACATAGGACACCAGATCACGGTCGCTTTCATGCCCACCTGTGGAAGCCAGGTTGTAGCGCGGGTTGGCGCACAGCAAGGTCATCAGAGCATCCACCAGCGTCGTTTTACCGCTACCCGTTGGGCCGATCACGGCGGTGCCTGAGGGATCGATCTCGGCACGGTGATATCCCTGAAAGCCGCCCCAGTTATAGAGTTCGATGCTGCTGAGAATGAGGGTCTCGCTGTCACGCCAGAGCAGTGCTTGCTTCACGCCTCGTCCTCCTCAGCAGCGGCAGCCGGGGTAGTCGCGCCCTCCACCTGCTCGCGCAGCCAAACCACCAGTGCCTGCAGGTTCTCCGGGTTGGCCAAGTGGGTAATGATGGGGCGGATGATGACGCGGTCATGGGCGTCCAGAGCCGACACCAAACCATGCCCCTTGAGCTGATCCAGCAGCGTGATGACGCGATTGCGCTCCTTCGCCTCACTGCCCAGCTCGCCCAGGTAAACCTGCAATTGCGGAATCAGCTCATCAACAGCTACCAGTGCCTGAGTGGCGCCCGTACCGCTTTCCTGTTCGTAGGCGATGAAATGCTGGCGCAGAATGGCGATCAGCAGGGACTGCTCCAGGTTCAGCCTTTGCCTGCGCACAAGGGGGTGCGACCAGTCATCCTGCTCGGCCACCTCGCCCTGACGAACGGTGACGAACACCAGCCCGCGAACCTCGTCGACCCCCATGGCCAGGTCGAGGGGTTCCAGGATTGTGTCGACCGCCTCGATATTGGCAAGCGCCGAGCGATACAGATTGGGCTTGTGACTTTCTTCCAGCAGCCCGTACTTGAGCATTTCCTGTACGGCCTCACGTACCCGTTGCGGCGTCCGGCGCTCATCGACCTGAACAGCGGCGCTCATAAGAGGCTGTTCATCATCCATGCCGTCATCCAACGTTATGGGCTCCACCGTCAGCTCCGTTTCGTCGGTGCCAGAGGCGCCTGCTATTCGATCGAAAATCCCTGCCATGCTCACAACTCCCAATCGATGTCCTTGAGTGCCTCGTGGTCGAGTCCGACATAAGGCAGATTGAAGCGCCAGCGTTGCTCATCCTCGTCAACTAGCTCCACGAGCTGACGCTCCTCTTTCAGCACCTCAATACCTGCCTCGCGTGCCATCGCCAACCAGAGCGCAAAGGTTTCTAGGTCGTGAGCAGGTGGAAGCAAAGACGCAAGCTCCCCGAGACTGACAGGGCGCCCCTGCTCCGCCAGCACAGCTAGGGTGTCCTGAATCAGCGCTTCACGATCCAGCCCGTCGAAGGCATCCCAGAAGTCATCATCAATCTGCTCCAACCCCGCAGGCTTCAAACTCAGATCCAGCTCGCCCGTATCATCGTCATCCAGGGTCTTGAAGCGGAGACGCTCGATTGCCGGGATACCGGTAATGGCTACGCCAACTGGTGGTAAACATGCAGGCTTACGGCGTTCTGACTGGCGTTGCCAGTCGACTCTGAGCGCTAGATTGAAGAGATCGTTGAGTAACTGTCCGACGCGATGATGCTCGGCGGCCAGCCCCGTCTTCATGAAGCCACGAACATCGCGCTCGCTTCGGGCGCGCGCTTGGAGCACAGCCTGCGACTCCCGAACCAGGCGTAACGCCAGCCAACGTAGCTCACGTTGCTGGGGACGATTCAGTGCCTTTGGAACCGCTGGATGACGAAGGATGGTGCGCAAACGCTCACGCATGGTTTCCAGCTCAGCGGACTGCCTCAGTTGCTGCTGGAAGCTTTCGAAGACACGCCCCTCGGGGGTGTTGAGTAGAGCATCTTGCCCGTCCAACAACCGATCGACGATTTCTCCACGGTGAGACTGCTCGCTGATGATCGAGTGTCGAAGGGCGCGATCCGCCTCGCGCCAAGAGTCTTCAACTCGTCGAAAGTCCGCGCGTAGGCTGGTGGCCAGGTTATATACCTCGCGTATGCCCTCTATCGCCTGCGCTTCATCAAGCACGATGACGTTGCCAGCTTCTACCTGCGCTAGCTCGTGCTCCAAATCCTGGATTCGGCGGCGCAGGCTGGCAATACGGCCAGTTGGGCTGGGGTTCAGACCCGTTTCCAGGTTTTCGATCTCGCGCTGAACCACCGAAAGGCGAGATGCTGTGGAAGTCATGATCCGACTATCCAGCGAATCTACGAACTGGATGGCTGACTCCAGCGCGTCGGTTGCATAGATACGGCCCTCTCGCTCTACGACGAGGCGCCGCTTGATCCATTCACGAAGTTCACGACCTGCTTGGAGATGCGTTGCATCTGGGTCGATTTCGTAAAGCTCCTGGCTGGCATAAGCAGCCAGCATTTCGGACAGCGCTTGCAGCGCATCCTCCATGGGGATCCCATCATGCGCCCGCTCGAATAGCGTGCGCAGGCAGCCCAATACGAGCGGAGCACGCCGCGAGGCGAGCAAAAGCCATGCTGGGTGCTGGCTGCGGGCGGATACATAGCGTTCTGAACGCTGTTGCGCGCTTTCTTCCATGACGGCCACATTGACAAAGGTTGTCTGAGAGCGAGCTTACCAAGCTAACCCGCTGCCTCATGATACGTATTTGTCCTGGCGGGTGGGCTTCGTTTAATGGTTCGCAGGAGCTGCGTCATACGAAATAGTGAGTGAAAGGCCAGGCCAGTCGAGGTTTAACGATTTATTCCGGGGGCGCACGCTGGATATTGGCGATTTGGCGGAGGGATCTGTCGTCACGAGGGTGTATTTGGCTAGTTCGGCGAAGAGATCCCTGTGAGAGTATGTGGCAGCTCAGTGGTTTTTGCGGGACTGCCACTGGCATCCTGCGGCAAGCCAGCGCAGCCACGGTGGCTATAGAGCGAAGTCTCGATGACCTATCAGTGAGCTGCTGGTGGATTAGCTGGGTGCGGCATGGGGATAGTGAATTTCTCCGGTGGTATTGCGGGACTTTCTGCCCATTAAGGGCGATGGTGCCTGGCAGGCCCGGAGCGAGTTCAAATGTCAGAAGCTGCGGCTGAGGTGAGGGGGGCGTCGTTACAACGCTCTGAGCCCGAGAGCTTTTTGCTATTCTGTCGACCTGCGCCGCGGGACTTCGTTGGCATCGGCTCGCCGTTGCCTCCCCCTGCGGACACTTCATTCAGCCGCTGCCTGAGGTCGAGATGCGGAATCATGTAGTGATTGAGGACTGGGACGGCGACGGTGCTATTCGCCTACCCGACGAAGTTCTGCAGGAGATGGGCGTCGACGTTGGGGACACGCTCTACCTCCTTGAGGAGTACGTGGGTACAACCCGCTGTCTGGTGCTCAGTAAGTCACCGCGCATTCCTGATCGCGTGGATGAGCTGGTTGGCCATTGGGAGTCGTTTGGCAAAGTCTCTGCCGATGTAAACGCCAAGGACGAGTGAGCTAGCTACGGTACTAATCTCGGCACATGTTGCACGGCCTTGGCCCATGCGAGGGCAGAGTCATCAGGCGAGGAAAAGCTCCTCGCTTGTGAGCTTGCCTTCGAACGCGAGACCGAAATATTTGGCATGATCAGATTTCAGCTGAGCCGCGCTCTGCTTGAGAAAGATCTCGTGGTTTGAAGCCTGAGCCGGGCGATCATGAGGTCGTATCTTATTTCCAAACCATCGTATTCCAAGCTGAACGGCTGACCATGCGATAGATCTGGTTAGTGGTCAAAGATCGAAGTTTAGAATTTCGTTTTTGTGCCCAAGGTGACAGCCCTTAAGTGCTCCCAAGAGTCATAGACTGTCGATTAGGTTATAGGTCGGAAGCCTTGCCACACGGCACTTAGAGGCACTTAACAGGACTTGCCACCAACCAAGATTCCTGTACCGCATTGCCCTCCGAAGGCAGGGGTCGTGGGTTCGAATCCCGCCGAGTGCGCCATATCAAAAAAGCCCTGGGCCTGAGCCCGGGGCTTTTTCGTTTGTGCGAAATGTCGCGTTTCTGGCACTCCCGTGCCATAGGTCATTGGTGTTAGCGTGGGCGTCTTCCCGTTTTTTGAACGGGTAACCCACAACAATGATTGGCGAAGGAATGCACGCAACCATGCACCTGAAAAAACTCACCGCCACCACCCTGCTGCTGGCCAGCATCGGCCTGTTCACCCAGCCGGCCCAAGCCAACCTCACACAGCAGCAGTCCGCTGCCATCGTCAAAACCTTCGACGGCAGCAACCCAAGCGATTTCAAGCAGTTCCTCGGCAAGCTCAAAGGCAGTGACCTGGCCAAGGCCGACAACCTTGAAGCTACCCTCGACGCCTACCTGGCCGGCAAGCCACTGGCCGCCGAGCAGCAAGACGAGATCAACCGCCTGCTTGGCCTGTATACCCGCATCAAGTATGGCAAGGCCGCCACCGAAACCCTGCGCGAGCTGGTGGCCATCCCCACCTTCAATGTGGAGGGTACGCCGCAGTACCAGAACCCCGAGTTCCTCAAGATTGCCGACAAGATCAAGGCCCTGGCCGACAGCTTTGGCCTGGCCTTCCGCAACATCGACAACCGCGTGTACGAGATTTCGCTCGGCAGCGGCAAGGAAGTAATCGGCATCCATGCCCATGCCGATGTGGTGCCGGTCAACTCGGACAACTGGAAGCTGGCCGACGGCACACGCCTGGACCCGTTCAAGGTCACCCTGGTTGGCGACCGCATGTACGGCCGTGGTACCGAAGACGACAAAAACGGCATCGTGGTGGCGATGTACGCGCTGAAAGTGGCCAAGGACGAAAACCTGCCGCTGGCCCGGCAGTTCAAACTGCTGATCGACACCACCGAAGAAACCAGCGGTGACGCCATCCCCTACTACTTCGAGCGCAACCCCACGCCCGACTACAACCTGGCCCTCGACGGCGGCTACCCGGTGGTGATCGCCGAGAAAGGCTACGGCACGGTCATGGCCAGCTTCAGCAAGCGGGCGGGCACTGGCAAGGGCGCAGAAATCGTCAACCTGACTGGCGGCCTGGCCACCAACCAGATCCCGACCACCTCGGTAGCGACCCTGGTTTCAGACAACCCGACGCAGTTGGCCAAACAGTTGCAGCAAGCCGGTGCCAAGTACGTGAAGCAGCATGGCGGCGACTTCAGCATCGACGCCAAAGCTGAGGGCAAGAACGTGCTGCTCACGGTGACCGGTGTTTCCGCCCACTCTTCGGAGCCGGAGTCCGGGGTGAACCCGGTTGCCCGCATGCTCGACTTCATCAACGGCGTGGGCAAGCAGGTTCCGCTCAAGCACAACCACTTCACCGACGCCGCCCGCTACGCCGCCGACAACTGGGGCCTGGACTACCTGGGCAACAAACTCGGCGTGGCGTTCAAGGACGCATTCATGGGCCCGCTGACTGCCTCGCTGACGTTTGTCGGGGTGGATGACAAAAGCCTGAAACTGGCGGTGAACCTGCGTATTCCGAAGGGCAAGCCGATCGCCACGATCAAGGACGAACTGGCTGACAAACTGGGCAAGTGGACCCGCCAAAGCCACACCTCGGTAGCCTTCGACTACAGCCTGGACGAGCCGATGTACCGCAACCCCGAGGGCGAATGGGTCAAGGCCCTGCTCGCGGTGGCCACCGAGAACCTGGGCATGAAGCATGAGTTTGGCACCTCGGCCGGCGCAACTTCGGTGCATGACCTGCCCAACGGCGTGCAGTTCGGCCTGGCCATGCCGGATGTGAAGTACACCGGGCACAACGATAACGAGTTCAAGACGGTGGAGCAGTTCATGCTGGACCTGCAGATCGTGAGCGAGATGGTGGCGCGGCTCGGGCAGATGCCGAAGCTTTGATTGGCTGTACTGGCCTCTTCGCGGGTAAACCCGCTCCCACAGGGATCGCCCAGATTTCGAAGGCGGTGTAGTTCCTGTGGGAGCGGCTTCAGCCGCGAAGAGGCCGGAACAGGCAATCGCTCATGACGTTTTTCAATCGACTCCATGCCGTTTCCTGCATTGCCGTGCAGAGCGCCGTGCCGGATGCTTTAGTTACTCCGAGACAGCGCTTTTTTCACCCCCAGAGGCCCGTATGAAGACCGTCGAACAAATCCTCAAGACCAAGTCCCAGCACCAGACCGTGTACACCATCGGCCCGGATGACTCGGTGCTCGACGCCCTGAAAATGCTGGCGGAGAAAAACGTCGGTGCGCTGCCCGTGGTCGAGGGCAGCCAGGTGGTGGGCATCGTCAGTGAACGGGACTATGCACGCAAACTGGTGCTGAAGGGCCGCTCGTCCGCCGCCACCCCTGTGCGCGAAATCATGAGCGCTCCGGTGGTTACCGTGGAACCGAAACAGAACCTTGAGTACTGCATGAACCTGATGACCAACCGCCACCTGCGCCACCTGCCGGTGGTCAGCAATGGCGAGTTGCTGGGCCTGCTGTCGATCGGTGACCTGGTCAAGGAAACCATCGCCGAACAGGCCAGCCTGATCCTGCAACTGGAGCAGTACATTCGCGGTGAATGACGCCTCTCAATGGTAGGCGCGCTCCAGCTCGTCCAACTGATGGTCGAAGCTGCGCAGACGCGCCGACCAGGTATACACCAGCACTTCCAGGTCACGGTTCAGTACTGCGGTATTGCCGTGGCCGCTGTGCGTAGGTTCGCCCAGGTCAAGCTGGTAGCGTTCGCGGGCCATGGCTTGGGCCACGCTCGACAGGTCGCGGGCATTGGCCAGCCAGTGGTGATGATGGTCATGGACTTCACGATCGAGCACCCGGCACTGGCGCTTCAGCGCATCCAGGCTCTGCTCCAGCGGCGTGCCCTTGAGCTCGCCCATGACCTCTTCGAACGTACGCCCCGAATGCCAGTAACTGCCCCAGAAGTAGCGGTCGAATACTGTTTCGACGCGGCGTAGCGCCACTTTGGTGTTCCAGATGGTCAGCAACGTTCGCCCCTGAATCACTTCCCGCTTGTTCAGGTGCAACTGCTGCCAGGCAATCCAGGTCAGCGCCACCAGCGCAAACGCCACAGTGACTGCGGCAGCTGCATACAGGAAATGCACTGCCTGGTTCATCTGCTGCGTCTGCCTGATGCCGTAGAAGTAACTGGCCGTCAGGGTGCCCAGGATCGTCACGGAGCACCAGAAGCCTGGTGCGTAGGGATCTTTCATCGCGCTATCCCCTTATTGTTTTCCTGAGCATAGCAACGGCCAATCACTCGTCAGGTGCCGCTCGGCGCTTTATTTTTTCTGCGGATGCAGCGCCTCATTCAGTTGATCGATCATGGGAATCCAGTCGGCGTCGGCGGTGTAACTTTCCTTGAGAAAGGCGCGCTGGGCATCGTTCCAAAAGGGTGCGTCAACCAGCTTCACATCTTCGTCCAAAGGCGAATGGGTGGTAATGAAGCGATCGATTTCGACCGGATCATCAGGAAGCCCCAACTGTTTGAAAATTTCAGAGAAAGGATGAATCGGATTGTCCATGGTTCCTCCTTGTCGCCAGGCCGGTCCTCGACGAGGTCGGCCCGGCAAGGGTTGAGAGCATCAGCTGAGTTCACGCACTTCGGCGCTCGGCACCAGCTTCAGGTATTGCTCCATGCTCATGTGAATCAGGTGATCGTGATCACCCGCCTCGAGATAGACATCACCCTGACGTGTAAGGCTCGAATCAAGCAGCATTTTTATCTGGTAGGCATCACCAAGGGCCGGCACGGCGCCGCGCTCGCAGTCACTGAACAGGCTAGGCAAGCCGCTTTCCCGGGTGAGTTGCCAGGCCCCGGACATGCGCACCTTGGTCATGTCCAGGTGCCGGTTGGCCGGTAGCACGGCCATGATGTAGTTGCCATGACGGTCATCGAGCATCACCGACTTAGCGACCCGCTCGGCAGGCACGCCGGCCGTCCGGGCCGACTCCAGGCTGGTGGCCGAATGGGGATGGGGAATGACGTCGTAATCGCAGTTGGCCTTGTCCAGGCGTACCTGCAGGGTTTTAGCCATACGCATGATGCACCTCCGGTTTCGCCCCCCAATCTCCAATTTTAGGCCTGGCAGCGGCAGGCAGGGCTAAACTTGTGCAATAGAGGCAAACGAGGTGACGACAGGTGATCGCGCAAGGCTGACGCTGACGAGCAGAAATAGAGATGGGGGCCTCTACAAGGCCCCAGCTGGCTATCAGAGAGGTGCGCGTCGCAACGTGGCCAGGAAGGTGGCCGCACCAATGAACAACCCGGCAAAGGTACGGTTCAGGCGTTTCTGCTGTTTGGGCGTACGCAGCAGACGCAACACCCGCGAAGCCAATCCGGTGTAGCCCGCCATCACCAACATGTCCACACTGATCATGGTCACGGTGATCGCCACATATTGTGGCAGCAAAGGCGCATGCGGGTTAAGGAACTGCGGCAGCACCGCCAGCATGAACACCAGTGCCTTGGGGTTGCTGACGTTGACCAGGAAACCGCGGAAAACCAGGCTCAGCGGTTTGCCGATCGGGCGCACGCCAGACTCATCGGCCATGTCCATCGGCAAGGCACGCCATTGCTTGTAGGCCAGGTAGACGAGGTAGGCGACGCCAAACCATTTGATGACCTGGAAAGCGGTGGCCGAGGCGGCAAGGATGGCACCGACGCCGGCGGCGATGATGGCGATCTGTACGATCAGGCCCAGTTGCAGGCCCAGGGCATTCCAGTAACCACGCCAGAAGCCGTATTGCAGGCCGCTGGACATCGAGGCAATCGCCCCGGCACCGGGTGAAAGGCTGATCACCCAACAGGCGGCAAAGAAGCCCAACCATACTTCCATTGACATCACACACCTCGCTCGAACATATGTTGCAAAACGTTAAGCTAAGGTGTTGGTGAAAAAATAACCAGCAAATTCTTCGGGTTTAATCTGCCTCGACCGTCGGATCTTTGTGCATCGCCTGCACTTCAGCCCCACGCCAGCGCCGCACCGACTTCTGGAAGAACTGGCTATTGGGCACCTGCACCAGCGCCCCACCCGCCTCGGGCAGCTCCATCAGCGTGGTGAACAGCAGGTTGATGGCGATTACCCGGCCTTTTACGCCCGGCTTGTCCAGGGTGTCGACCAGCTCGACCACATCGCCGATGCGAAACGGCCCCACCGTGAAAATCAGCACCGCGCACAACAGGTTGGACAGCACGCTCCACATGGCGAAGAAGGCCACTGCCGCCACCGCGACGAAGCCGGACAGTGCAGTCCACAGCACCGTTGCGGAAACGCCCAGTCGCTCCAGCACGAACAACAGCGCGCTGCCCATGATCAGCCAGCGCAAACCACCCCGCACCGGCACCAGCAGCTCCGGTGGCAGCGGGTAACGCTGACCCAGGCGGCTCAACCCGCGGGCGACGATGCGCTGCAGGACGAAGGCTGCCACCAGGATCAACAGAATCTGCAAGCCCAGCCAGAAGGTGTCCATCCATTGCCCTGGCAGCAGCGAACGCAGTTCCTCCATCAGGACAGCGCCTCGAGCTCGGCCTGCATGCCCTCGAGCGTTTCCAGCGCTTCCATCCAGGCTTCTTCCAGCTCGCCTTCGCGTTGTTTGAGCTTGGTCTGGCGCGCCAGAAGGTCACGCAGCTCATCCTTGCGCGCGGCCTCGTAGAGGCCACCGTCGCCCAGTGCGGTCTCGATCTCGGCCAGTTGCGCATGCACCTGGTTAAGCTCGGTTTCCAGCTTGTCGGCGGCCTTCTTGTGCGGGGCAAGCTGCTGACGCAAAGCGGCGGCGGCCTGGCGTTGGGCTTTTTTGTCGGTCTTGTCCGGGTTGACCGGGGCGCTACTGGCCGGCGCGCTGCGCTGGCGGTACTCGACCAGCCAACGGCTGTAGTCGTCCAGGTCACCGTCGAAGGCGTCTACCTTGCCATCGGCCACCAGCAGGAAGTCGTCGGTGGTGCTCTTGAGCAAATGTCGATCGTGGGATACCACCACCACGGCACCGGCAAACTCCTGCAAGGCCATGGTCAGCGCCAGGCGCATTTCCAGGTCGAGGTGGTTGGTCGGTTCGTCGAGCAGCAGCAGGTTTGGCCGTTCCCAGGCGATCAGCGCCAGCGCCAGACGGGCCTTTTCGCCACCAGAGAAGTTCACGACCGGCTCGTCGCAACGAGCGCCGTGGAAGTCGAAACCGCCCAGGAAGTCGCGCAGGGTCTGCTCACGCTCAGTGGGCGCGATGCGCTGCAGGTGCAGCAGCGGGCTGGCCTTGTCGTCCAGCGAGTCGAGCTGGTGCTGGGCGAAGTAGCCAACGGCCAGGTTTTCGCCCCGTACCAGTCGGCCAGACAACGGTTCCAGTTCACCCGCAAGGTTCTTGATTAGCGTCGACTTGCCCGCGCCGTTAGGCCCAAGCAAACCGATACGCGCACCTGGGGTGAGCTGCAACTTGACCTTGTCGAGGATGGCCTTGTCGCCATACCCCAGCCGGCCTTCGGACAGGCTCAGCAACGGGCTGGAGATTTTCTGCGATTCGCGGAAGACGAAGTCGAACGGTGAATCCACATGCGCCGCCGACAGCTCTTCCATGCGCTCCAGGGCCTTGATCCGGCTTTGCGCCTGGCGAGCCTTGGTGGCCTGGGCCTTGAAGCGGGCGATGTATTTTTCCATGTGCGCGCGCTGCGCCTGCTGCTTCTCGTAGGCTTGCTGCTGCTGCGCCAGGCGCTCGGCACGGGTGCGCTCGAAGGCGGTGTAGCCACCTTTGTACAGGTTCAGCTTACGCTGCTCGACGTGCAGCACATGGTCGACCACAGCGTCGAGGAAGTCGCGGTCGTGGGAGATCAGTAACAGCGTGCCGGGGTAGCCCTTGAGCCAGTCTTCCAGCCACAGGATGGCGTCCAGGTCGAGGTGGTTGGTGGGCTCGTCGAGCAGCAGCAGGTCGGACGGGCACATCAGCGCCTGAGCCAGGTTCAGGCGCATCCGCCAGCCACCCGAGAAGTCACCGACGCGGCGATCCATCTGCTCGTTGGTGAAGCCCAGGCCGGCCAGCAGCTTGCGCGCGCGGGCATCGGCGGTATAGCCGTCGGCGCTTTCCAGCTCACTGTGCAGGCGCGCCAGGGCAGTGCCGTCGTGGGCCTGCTCGGCGGCGGCCAGTTCGGCCTGGACCTTGCGCAGGCGCACGTCGCCGTCGAGCACATAGTCCACGGCCAGGCGGTCGAGGGTATCGACCTCCTGGCGCATGTGGGCGATGCGCCAGTCACCGGGCAGTTGGCAGTCACCGGCATCGGGTGACAGCTCACCGCGCAGCAAGGCGAACAGGCTGGATTTTCCGGCACCGTTGGCACCGATCAGGCCGGCCTTGTGACCGGCGTGCAGCGTCATCTCGGCGCCTTCTAGCAAGCGCTGCGGACCACGCTGTAAAGTGAGGTTGGATAGTCTGATCATGATGGTCGCGGAGTCTACCAGCTTCCTCGGCCCATAGCGCGAGTGGAACCATGCACACCGACCTGTGGAATCACGCCCTGGCCCTGTATGTCAGGCCCGGCGCGGAAGCGGCCTGCCTTGAGCTACAGGCACTGGGTGGCGATGTCTGCCTGCTGTTGTGCGCAACCTGGCTGCAAGCGCGAGGCGTGGCGGTGCTGGATGAGCGCGTGCAGGCGTTAACCGAAATAGCCGGGGCCTGGCAGCGTGACGTGGTCGCCCCGTTACGCGGCCTTCGCCAACAATGGCGAGCAGCGGCATCGGGTGATGCGCAACTGGCGGCGTTACGTGAACAAGTGAAGGGGCTGGAGTTGCAGGCCGAAAAGACCTTGCTTGAGCGTTTGCAGGAGTGCTCGCGACAGTGGCCCAGGGACTCGCATGGGCTCACGGACGACTGGCTGGCCCGGCTGGCGCCGGAGCCTGGCCGCCGCCACGACGCGCTGGATCAGTTGCGCGCCGCAGCGGCTACGCTTCAGGACGCCGAAGACGGCGCCTGAGCCGGGGTGCTGGCGGGTGTCGCCGATGCTACCGAAGCAGCCGGGGTGGCCGAGTTGGTTGCAGCAGCCGGGGTACTGGCGGCAGGCGCAGCCGGTTTGGCTTCGGCTGGTTTGCTGGCAACAGGTTTGGCGGCAGCTGGCTTGGCTGCCCTGCGTGCCGGGGCTTTGGCGGCAGCTGGTTTCGCGGCTGGCTTGGCTGCGGGTTTGGCAGCAGCAGTCGCTTTGGCAGCTGGCTTCGCCGCAGGCTTGGCAGCAGCAGTCGCTTTGGCAGCTGGCTTCGCCGCAGGCTTGGCAGCAGCAGTCGCTTTGGCAGCTGGCTTCGCCGCAGGCTTGGCGGCAGCGGTCGCTTTGGCAGCTGGCTTCGCCGCAGGCTTGGCGGCAGCGGTCGCTTTGGCAGCTGGCTTCGCCGCAGGCTTGGCGGCAGCGGTCGCTTTGGCAGCTGGCTTCGCCGCAGGCTTGGCAGCAGCGGTCGCTTTGGCAGCTGGCTTAGCCGCAGGTTTGGCAGCAGCGGTCGCTTTGGCGGCTGGCTTCGCCGCAGGCTTGGCAGCAGCAGTCGCTTTGGCAGCTGGCTTCGCCGCAGGTTTGACAGCAGCCGGCTTGCTGGTTTTGGCAGCACGCGAATCCAGCGCTTTGGCTGCGGCCTCGCGAACCTTGCCTACGCCCTGGGCCAGCTTGAGGCTGTCTTGAGCGTCACGCTTGAGTTGCTGAATATAAGAGCGGGTCTGGGTTTGGCGTTCCTTGAGGGAATCGAGCAGTTCTTCAAGTTCGCCGATGGCTTTTTGCGCTTTGGTCTGCGCCTTGGCTTTACCTGCCTTTGCGGCATCCTGCAATTTCAGGCGGCCGTTGTGCAGTTTTTCCTGCGCTTTGCCACGCTGCTTTTCCAACTTGGCCAGCAGTTTTTCCGCATCAGCCAGCGCTTGCGAGCAGGCCTCTTCCAAGTGTTCGAGCAGGCTGCCCGAAAGTTGCTGGAGCAGGTGTAACGGCGTACTTACTGGCTTCTTTTTGGCCGACATGGTTTACCTCCTGGCTGACGAGATTGCGGCTCATACTATGCTTCTGCTGCTACCGCCGCTAGGGCATGTTGACCGTAATAGTGACGCTGCGTTGCATGCCTGGGCAAAGTTGTTATCTTGCAGCTGCGTGAAAGTGTAGTTGCTGAATTAATCATTGCTGATCTTTGGGAGCCAGGGTGTTGCCTCGATATCTTGTATTAGGTTTATGCCTGCTGGCCCCCATCGCCATGGCCGACAGTGACGAGCACGACCTGGCCTACAGCCTGGGCGCGAGCCTGGGTGAGCGGTTACGCCAAGAGATGCCAGGCTTGCAACTGGATGCACTGGTCGAAGGCCTGAAGCAGTCCTATCAGGGCCAACCACTGAAGCTGGACAAGGCACGCATGCAGGCTGTGCTCCAGCAGCATGAAGCACAGGCAGGTGATGCCGACACGCAGAAACTCCGGGCAGCCGAAACACGCTTCATGGCCAATGAGCGTGGCCGTTATGGTGTGCACGAACTACCGGAGGGTGTGCTGTACAGTGAACTGCAGCCAGGCACGGGCGCACAGCCCAAAGCAGGCGGCAAAGTGCAGGTTCGCTATGTGGGCAGGCTGCCGGATGGCTCGGTGTTCGACCAGAACCAGACACCGCAGTGGTTCAGCCTGGATTCGGTGATCGAAGGGTGGCAGGTGGCCTTGCCGCTGATGCACGCTGGCGCCAAATGGCGCCTGGTGATTCCTTCAGCGCAGGCCTACGGCGCCGAAGGAGCGGGTGACCTGATCGCACCCTATACACCTCTGGTATTCGAGATCGAGCTGCTGGCGGTTGGCGACTGACGCCAACGTTCAGGCCTCGACTGCGCCCTCTTCCTTGTGCGCGGTGTGCAGCACTTCGATCAGGCAGTCTTCGAGTTCGAAGCGCTCGTGCAGCAGGCCGCCCAGCTTGGCCAGCTTCTCGGCGAAGCGCTCGGTGTCCTTGCACTCGCCCTTGCTGCAATGATCATTGAAGGCCAGTGCAATCTGGGTGATGTCATTGATCCGCGGATTGATCTCTTCAGCCAGCTTCAGCGCTTTCTCGTCATCGAATGCCTTGGCCTCACTGACCAGTTGTTCGCAGACCTCGAAATGCCACGCCGAAACGTAGTCGACCAAGAGTGCACAGAAGTCACTGTGCGTATCTTTGTCAGCAAAGGCCGGCTTGGCATCGCGCAGGTCGCGGAAAGCCTGCACCAGTTGCTGGCGCTCCTCCAGCCAACGGTCGATCAGCTTGTGAACCCCACCCCAGCGTTCCTGAGCATTCTGACAACTATCGAGCATGGCGATCTCTTCCCTTCTGGGTAGATGCCGCTGCACCTCGCACCACGACCGCGCAGCACAAAGGTGACATCAGCAGGACGGCATCGAGCGGTTGTGTTTTCGGTATACGTGCTGCGAGATTATTCCCGCGCGTGCTGCCCATCAAGGTACGCAGCACACAAAGTTCATACAAGTGTTTAATACCCTGTTACATCGCCATTGGTCACACTCATGACGCAACCTTGCGCAGGTCAAGTTCGTGCCAGGGTGCGGAAACGATAAGCCAGCAGGCAACTCAAGGGCAGCGCCGCCAGCAGCAGAAAGGCCAGCAGGCTCCACTCGGGCAGTGTCAGGTCGAGAAAGCTCCAAGTCAGCGAGTTGCAATCCGGGCCACCCAGCAACAGTTGCCGCGCCGCCTCGCCCCAGGATTGCTCGAACACCCGCCCAATCGGAACCGGACATACATGGATGACCGCACCAGCGCCCTGCAACCAGACATGCCGCGCCGCCAGCAACGCACCGGCCAGCGAGCAGCCCAGCGTCGCCCGCGCGTACCGGCGGATGCCCTGCAAGCCTGGCGCCTGCAGCACAGCCCCCAGGCACAGCAACGCGTACGCCGCGAGCAGCAGACGCTGGCTGAAGCACAAGGGGCACGGCACCAGCCCTGGCATGTTTTCCAGTTGGAAAGACGCAGCCAGCACCGCCAGTGCGGCCAGGCAGGCAGGAAGGAAAAAGGAGCGCAAACGGGCCGGCAGCATGGGCGGTGAAGGTCCCGGGGAAGAAGGAGTGGCTTGAAACGGTAGAGGAAAGACGCGCTTTGTTTCAAGGCGCGACAGCAACGACAAGTCGCTGAATCGTGTAGGAAATTTCTAGAGTGGTGGTAGGAGGTGACTGAAGAAAGGGATTGCAGCGCCAACGTGCAGGCGTAGATAAATTACCAGCCCCCAAAGCCCGCGCCTTGGCGCGGGCTTTGGGGTGGGTCAGGCGCGTACGCCTTCTGGCAACGGCAGGGCCAGCAGGCGCTCGTCCAGCAGGCCGAGGCCCTCCTGGAACAGCTGGTTGCTGCGTTCGGTCTCGCCCAGGCCAGCAAGCAGGCGGGCCAGCTCGGCACAAGCCTCGGGGTTGCGCTCCATGCGCAGGCTGCTTTCCAGATAGTCACGTGCCTTGCCCCACAGGCGGTTCTGCAGGCTCAGACGGCCCAGGGTCAGCAGCAGGCTGGCGTCTTGCGGATGAGCCTTGAGCCAGCCTTCGGCGGTTTGCAGCTGGCGCGCCGGGTCATCACCGCGCACCAACCCGTACAAGCGGGCCAGGTGGCTTTCGTAGTCACGCTTGAGCGCAGTGCGCAGCACCTGTTCGGCCTCGCTCTGCGCGCCCACCTGGCGCAATTGCTCGGCGTATGCCAGCACCAGCTGTGGTTCCTGACGCTGGGCTGCGGTCAATTGCTGCCAGGCTCGCTCCAGGGCCTGACGCGCACTTTGTGCGTCTTCGCCACGGGTGGTGGCCAGGCTCAGGTTCTGGCCCCAGGCGCGTTGTTCAAGGGCAGCCAGCTCGGCGGGCGGCAGTACCTTGCCCTTGCGTAGATCGGGCAAAAGGCGGATGAGGGCCGACCAGTCACCACGTTCCAGGTGCAGACGTTGCAGCAGGCGCAGCACCTGGGTGTTGTGCGGATGACGCTCCTGCATGGCCAGCAGGGTTTCCAGCGCCCCGTCACTTTCGCCACGGTCCATCTGCAACTGGGCATGCGTCAGGGCAATGGCCAGTTCCGCTTGCGGCTGACGCTCCAGCGCCCGCTCCAGCAGGTTGTCGCTGTCTTCGGTGCGGCCTTGCTCGTTGGCAGCACGCGCGGCACCCAGGTAATACAGCAGCGGTTGGCGCTCGGCCTCGGCGGCACGGTGCAAGTGGCGCTGGGCGCTGGCCCAGCGGCCTTCGGCGAGGTCCAGCTGGCCCTGTTCGATGGCCACGCGAATGCGCCGGCTACGGTTGCGCCGCGACCACGGGTTGACCACGCCGCTGGAGGTCAGCACCAAGCCAACCAGGTAACGCAACAACCACAGCAGTGCGACCACGGCCAGCAGGCCGGCCAAAGCCGCCCACAGCCCCGACTGATAGCGGAAGCCACCATAGGAAATCAGCACGTAGCCGCTGTGCTTGGCGACTGCGATCCCCAACGCCGCAGCGACCACAATCGCCAGCACAGCCAACAGGTAGACACGCTTCATGGCTTGCCCCCTTCAGCCTCGGCCGGCAGGTGGCGGCGCTGAATATAGGCCTGCACGGCCGCCAGGCTCTCGCTGAGGTCGGGGGTAACCACCGACACTGGCTGATCGGCCAGGGCATTCAGGCTGTCGAGCATGGCCTTGCTTTGTGGGTTGTCGGCGTTGAAGTTGGCCAACAGTACGCTACGGGCGTCGTCCAGCGCCTGGGTGTAAACCTTGGCATCACCATTGAGTGCGGCCCACTGGGCCTGCTCGATGGTCAGGCTCAGGGCCAGGCGCAGCTGGTTCAGTTGCTGCCCGGCCAGCAACGGCCGCACGTTGTCATCGGCATTGAAGTCGATCTGGAAGTACTTGGATATTTCTGCCCACCACTGCGACAGGCGACTGGCACCATCACCGTCGGCAGTCAGGGCGCCGAGTGCATCGGCGTTGCTGGCAAACTCGGGGGACTGGGCACTGAGCTGCTGCACCAGCTCGCGCTGAGCGGCCAGCTTCAGGAACAGGCCGGTACGGTCTGGCTGCTGGGTGCTGTTGAGCGTGGCCAGGCTGCGCGCCAGTTGTTCGCGGGCGGCGAAGGCACCTGGGTCGCTCTGTTCGCGCAGAATTTCATCAGCGCCCTCGACCAGGGCCTTGGCGCTGGTGATGTCCTGTAGCGCCGACAGGCGCAGGGTGGCCAGGCGCAGCAAGTGCTCGGCCTCGGCCAGGCGCCATTCCTTGCGACTCTCGCCAAGCACGGTTTCCAGGCGCTGGCTGAGGCGTTGCTGGTCACCTTGCAATTGCGCCACCAGGCGGCGGCGGTCTTCCAGTTCGCTGGCAGCCGGCAGGCTGGCCAATTGCGCGCTGATTTGCTGTTCGCGTTGTTGCAGGGCTTCGGCGCGCTGGTTCAGCGCTTCGATGTGCTGGCCCTGGTTGAACTCACTGCCTTGCAGTTGGCGTACCTGCCAGACACCCCAGCCACCTACCGCCACTCCGGCTGCACCCAGGAGCAAGGCCAGCGCTGCCAGGCCATTGCCGGAGCGCTTGGCGGGTGGGGCGGTGACGGGTTCCGACGGCGCCTGTGCCGACGGCTGATCGTTATTGGACAAGACAGTCTCGCTCACGTATCCATCCTTTGCATGGGGGCGCATCGCGTTCAGCTTAGCGCCTTAAGAGGCAGGTGCAGCGCTGCGCTGCACAGCTGCCAGCAAGGCCGTGGCACTGGCGCCACGGCAATCCACAACCTGTTGGGCCCCGGCGGCCCTGGCCTGCTCGGCGACCCTGGGGCTGGGCACGAACAGCGGCAACTGTGCCAACTGCGGCCAATCGGCGCCGGCCAGCTGCTGCAAATGTTCAAAACCCTGCCCACTGCTGACCACCAGGCCATTGAGGCGTTCCGCTTCGATACGACGCTTCAGGGTGCCCGCCGGATAAGCCGGCAGGCAGCGACGATACAGTTCCAGATATTCGACACTAGCACCTTGCTCTGCAAGACGCTCTGCCAGCAGTTCGCGACCTCCGACGCCGCGAACGATCAACACACGCGGCGCAGGCACGGAAACGGCCTGGCGCAGGGTCGGCAGCGCCAGCAAGGCTTCGCTGTCATCGCCACGCGGCGGGCAGCTCACCCCCAGGCCTTTCTCCTGCAGCACTGCGGCAGTGGCCTCGCCCACGGTGAACCAGCCTTGCCGTGGCGGCTGCAAACCGGCCTCGGCCAGTTGCTCAAGCAACAGCCGGGCGGCAGGTTTGCTGACCACGATGATCGCCTGGAAGCCATGCAGGCCGTCCAGCAACAGGCGTTGCCGGGCCTGCCCGGTGACGGGCTCTATCTCCAGCAGCGGCATGCAGCTGCTGCCCACCCCCGCTGCCGCCAGGCTTTGCGCCAGTGCTGCGCAGTCCTCGGCAGAGCGGGTCAGCAACAGGCGCCATTGGCTCACGGGTGGCCGGCCTCGCCGTAGACTTCCTTGAGGATGGCCTCGGCGCCCTGGCCCAGCAGGTCTTCGGCTACCTGTACGCCGAGCATTTCAGCGCCAGAGCGAGGGGCGCGGGCATCGGCCACCAACAACGTACCGCCGCTAGGCTGACCGACCAGGCCACGCAGCCACAGCTGGTCGCCTTCGAGCACCGCGTAGCAGGCGATCGGCACCTGGCAGCCGCCATTCAGGCGTTTGTTCAGGGCACGTTCGGCCACTACCCGGTCGGCGGTGTCGGCATGGTGCAGTGGCGCCAGCAGCGCGTGGATCTCGACGTCGGCGCTGCGGCACTCGATGCCCACCGCGCCCTGCCCGCCAGCCGGCAGGCTGTCATCGACGCTGATGGTGGAGGTGATGCGGTCTTCGAAGCCCAGGCGGATCAGGCCGGCTGCAGCGAGAATGATGGCGTCGTACTCGCCAGCATCCAGCTTGGCCAGGCGGGTGTTGACGTTGCCTCGCAGGAAGCGGATTTGCAGGTCTGGGCGGCGCGTCAGCAACTGGGCCTGGCGGCGCAGGCTGGAGGTGCCGACGATGCTGCCGGCAGGCAGCGCTTCAAGGCTGTCGAAGGTATTGGAAACGAAGGCATCGCGCGGGTCTTCGCGCTCGCAGATGCAGTACAGGCCCAGGCCTTCGGGGAAGTCCATGGGCACGTCCTTCATCGAATGCACGGCGATGTCGGCTTCGTTGTCCAGCAGGGCGGTTTCCAGTTCCTTGACGAACAGGCCCTTGCCGCCGATCTTGGCCAGCGGCGCATCGAGCAGCTTGTCACCACGGCTGACCATGGGCACCAGGGTCACCAGCAGACCGGGGTGAGCCTGCTCGAGGCGGGCTTTGACGTATTCGGCCTGCCACAGGGCCAAGGCACTTTTACGGGTGGCAATGCGGATTTCGCGAGTGGACATGAAACGCCCCGATCCAGAGAAATACCGTCGATGATAACAGCATCGCCGGTATCCCTTGCAGATGTGGATCAACAGGCAATATGCAGCCGGCTGTAGACACGCGCAACCCCAGTGAAGTCAGAGGCTTTGCATCATCTTGCGCACGCCTGCCACATGCCGCCGGCTGACGGTCAGGGCATCACCGTCCAGGCCTTTCAGGTACAGCTGAAAATGCCCCAGCGGAGTACGCTGCAGGCGTTCGATGCGTTCGCGAGCCACCAGCGCATTGCGGTGGATCCGTACGAAGCGTTCGCCAAATTCATCCTCCAGGGCTTTGAGCGGCTCGTCGAGCAACACTTCCCCGGCCTCATGGCGCAAGGTCACGTATTTGTGGTCGGCAATGAAATAGATCACCTGGGGCAAAGGAATCAGCTCGATACCTTTGCGCGTGCGGGCACTGATGTGGCTACGCGGGCCGCCACCTTCATTGGCCGGCCGGGTAAGCGCCGCCAACTGGGCGCGGTTGGGTTTTTCGGCCTTGCGCAAGGCATCGCGCAGCGCCTGGGCCTGGAACGGCTTGGTCACATGGCTGAGGGTACTGTCCTTGAATGCCTCGGCACCGTATTCGTCATCCCCGGTGCAAAACACCACCGCCGGCGGCGCCTCGCGCTCGCACAAGCGTGCGGCAACCTGCAGGCCATCCAGGCCTGGCATGCCGATGTCCAGCAGGACCACATCGGGCTTGAGGCTTTCGATCAGCGCCAAGGCCTCCTCGCCGTTGGTGGCGCTAGGCTCCAGCACGGTGTAACCCTCCAGTTCGCCGAGCAGCCGGCTAAGCCGTTCACGGTCTTGGGGTTCGTCATCAACGATCAGGACATTCATAATTGCGCTGGATTCCTGAATGAGTCTCGCACAGGTATAGCGTAGACAGGTGTGGTTCGAGCGACACTGCGGTCACGCTCTAGACCGGTGCGATGGCCAAAGATTCACTCGGCCGGCAGATTCACTGCCAGTCCTCTGTCCAACTGTAGACGGTCCGTGGAACACTGCCGTTCATTCCTTAAAATCGTTCACCACCCTTTTCCGGGCATTTCTCTCGACCAGCGCCCTGCGGCGGCCAGCCCAACCCTGCTATTATCGGCGCCACTTTTTCGTTCACGCCTGCAATGAGTGAATCCATGAGCACCGACAAGACCAATCAGTCCTGGGGCGGCCGCTTCAGTGAGCCCGTCGACGCCTTCGTCGCCCGTTTCACCGCCTCGGTCGATTTCGACAAGCGCCTGTACCGCCACGACATCATGGGTTCGATCGCCCATGCCACCATGCTGGCGCAGGTCGGCGTGCTCAGCGATGCCGAGCGCGACACCATCATCGATGGCCTGAAAACCATCCAGGGCGAGATCGAGGCTGGCAACTTCGACTGGCGCGTCGACCTCGAAGACGTGCACATGAACATCGAAGCACGCCTGACCGACCGTATCGGCATCACCGGCAAGAAGCTGCACACCGGCCGTAGCCGCAACGACCAGGTGGCCACCGATATCCGCCTGTGGCTGCGCGATGAAATCGACCTGATCCTGGCCGAAATCACCCGCCTGCAGCAGGGCCTGCTGGAGCAGGCCGAGCGTGAAGCCGAAACCATCATGCCTGGCTTCACCCACCTGCAGACGGCCCAGCCGGTCACCTTCGGCCACCACCTGCTGGCCTGGTTCGAAATGCTCAGCCGCGACTACGAGCGCCTGGTCGACTGCCGCAAGCGCACCAACCGCATGCCCCTGGGCAGCGCCGCGCTGGCGGGCACCACCTACCCGATCGACCGCGAACTCACCTGCAAGCTGCTGGGCTTCGAAGCCGTGGCCGGCAACTCGCTGGACGGCGTGTCGGACCGCGACTTCGCCATCGAATTCTGTGCTGCTGCCAGCGTGGCGATGATGCACCTGTCGCGCTTCTCCGAAGAGCTGGTGCTGTGGACCAGCGCGCAGTTCCAGTTCATCGACCTGCCTGATCGTTTCTGCACCGGCAGCTCGATCATGCCGCAGAAAAAGAACCCGGACGTGCCAGAGCTGGTACGTGGCAAGACCGGCCGCGTGTTCGGCGCCCTGACCGGCCTGCTGACTCTGATGAAAGGCCAGCCGCTGGCCTACAACAAGGACAATCAGGAAGACAAGGAGCCGCTGTTCGACGCCGCCGATACCCTGCGCGATTCGCTGCGTGCCTTCGCCGACAT
The DNA here is from genome assembly GCF_001320605.1 of Pseudomonas sp. NBRC 111133. Taxonomy (NCBI): domain Bacteria; kingdom Pseudomonadati; phylum Pseudomonadota; class Gammaproteobacteria; order Pseudomonadales; family Pseudomonadaceae; genus Pseudomonas; species Pseudomonas sp. NBRC 111133. The sequence continues at coordinate 124,373 of NZ_BCBJ01000069.1, forward strand.
GATCCCGGCGATCAAGCCCAAGCACGCCATCATGCGTGAAGCGGCCCTGCGCGGTTTCTCAACCGCCACCGACCTGGCTGACTACCTGGTACGCCGTGGCCTGCCGTTCCGTGACTGCCACGAAATCGTTGGCCACGCGGTGAAGTATGGCGTGGACACCGGCAAGGACCTGGCCGAGATGAGCCTGGACGAACTGCGCCAGTTCAGCGACCAGATCGAGCAGGA
>NZ_BCBJ01000070.1:0-20723 GCF_001320605.1 Pseudomonas sp. NBRC 111133
GTGCTGACCCTGGAAGGGTCGGTGAATGCCCGTGATCATATTGGTGGTACGGCGCCGGCGCAGGTGCGCGCGGCGGTTGTTCGCGGCAAGGCGCTGCTGGCTTCGCGTTAAGGTCTCAAGGCGAGGGCTTCGCCCTCGTTCGCGGGCAAGCCCGCTCCCACAGGTATTGCACCGGCCTCAAAAGCGGTGCTTTACCTGTGGGAGCGGGCTCGCCCGCGAATGGCCCAACTCTGATTTCAGCGTTTACCGCTGCGAATCATCTCCATGAAGGCTGGCATCGCCGCCTCCTTGTCTGCCACGATCCGCGCCATGTGCGGGTTCTCGCCCATCCGTTGCAGCAACGCCTTGCCCTGCGGGAAGTCCGCCAGGAAGTCGATGTTCAGCACCTTTTTGCCCACGGCATAAGCCAGGTCGACCGAGAAGCAGAACATCAGGTCTGCCAGCGTCAGTTGTTCGCCTGCTACAAACGGCGCAAAGCGACCGTTGCGCTTGAGGGTGGCAAACCCGGCCAGCAAATCGGCCCGGGCTTTCTCTTTGACCAGAGGCTCAACCGACATGCCGAAGAATGATTCGGCATAGCAAGTACGCGCCGGCAGCTCGATATACAGCTCGATTTCCTTGAGCAGCTCACGCACCTTGGCCTGCCCGAACGGGTCGGCGGGCAGCAGCGCCTTACCGCCTTGGGTCTGTTCGATATAGTCGAGGATCACACTGGTTTCGCTGAGGAAGCCGTGTTCGGTTTCAAGCACTGGCACCTTGCCGCGAGGGCTCACTGCCAACGCATGTGGTGCCTGGCCGCCATAGAATGCGACTTCCTCGAAGGGCAGGCCTTTTTCCAGCAGGGCCAGCTTGACCATGTTGTAGTAGTTGCTGACCGAGAATCCGTAAAGCTTGAGCATGGGGTAACAGCCTCCAGGCCGTAAGGGGTTGGCCCGGCTTTTATAGACCGTACGCCCGCCCCTGACCAGCGTCATGCACCCCGTCAATGCCCGGGCATTGCCGCCACAGGCGTGGCACACTGTGTGTCCCCCAACAGGAGTACCGCCATGAGCGAGCCCACCGACATCGACAATGACGACGAAGCCTTCGCCGAGGCGACACTGACCCAGGCGATCGAGAACCAGATTGAAAGCGGCGAACCGCCTGCGGCCAAGGCCACCTTCAACAAGCTGACCCTGGTCGGTTACGAGCGCGAGGACATCCTCAACCTGATGGCCCATGTGCTGGCCTTCGAGATCGACAACATGCTGGTGGAAGACCGCGCCTTCGACGGCGAGTGGTACGAGAATGCCCTGCGGGCGCTGCCTGAGCTGCCACCTGAGATGGATCAAGGCGACGACGAATAACCCGTCTACACTCCTAGGTCAGGCACCGTCAGCGGTGCCGCCATCCTTGTCTGGAAGTCAGGAGTCGCCATGTCCTTTACCCCCGATCTGATCGCTGAACTGGAAGTACTCGCGCTGTTCAAACACGACAGCAGCCAGGAAGGCATCAAGATAACCAGCACCGCCGCCCCTGCCCTGATCGCGGCTGCGCAACGCCTGCATGAAAAAGGGCTGACCGATCAACCCGATGGCGGCTACCTGACCAGCCTGGGTCATGACGCCGTCGAAAGTGTCCAGCTGCTGCAGAACATTCTCAAGGCGCCACAACCTGCCTGATCAAATAGGTTTCTCAGGATGGCGGCCTCAGTTGGCCGCCGCCCTGGCCTTTTCCGTCAACCGCGAGCGCCCATACAGAACCATGATGGCCAGCAAGGCCACCGCCTGCGCCGACAGCGAGTAGGCATCGGCATGAATCCCAAGCCAGTCGAACTCGAAGAACGCCACCGGCCGCGTACCCAGTACACCAGCCTCTTGCAGCGCTTTCACGCCATGCCCGGCGAACACCACCGACAGCGCACACAGCAGAGCGGCGTTGACGCTGAAGAACAGCGAAAGCGGTAGCTTCGCAGAGCCACGCAGGATCACCCAGGCCAGCCCAACCAACAGCACCAGCGCCGTGGCGCCACCGGCCAGCACCGCCTGGTGCCCGGCAGGGCCTGCCTGCAACCATAGGGTCTCGTAGAACAGGATCACTTCGAACAGTTCGCGGTACACCGAGAAAAACGCCAGCAAGGCGAAGCCGAATCGTCCGCCGCCGCTGACCAGGCTGCTTTTGATGTAGCTCTGCCAGGCAGCGGCGTGGCGGCGGTCGTGCATCCATACGCCAAGCCACAGCACCATCACAGCAGCAAACAACGCCGTACAACCTTCCAGCAGCTCGCGCTGGGCGCCGCCCACATCGATCACATAGGCAGCCAATGCCCAGGTGGCAAAGCCGGCAACCAGTGCCAGACCCCAGCCGATATTGACGCTACGCACCGCTGACTGTTGCCCGGTGTTACGCAGGAAGGCCAGGATCGCCGCCAGTACCAGAATCGCTTCAAGCCCTTCGCGCAGCAGGATCAGCAAGCCAGAGATAAAGCTCAGCGACCAGCTCAGGCCATCGCTGCCCAACAGCTTCGCGGCTTGGTCTAGCTTGGCCTTGGCTTCGGCCAGCCGTTGCTCGGCCTGGGCCACGGGCAACCCGTCCTGCAACGATTGGCGATAAGCCATCAGGGATTTTTCAGTGTCCTTGCGCACCTGAGTGTCGATATTGTCCAGCGAGCTTTCCACCAGCTCGAAGCCTTCCAGGTAGGCCGCTACCGACAGGTCATAAGCTTGGTCATGGTCACCTGCGCGGTAGGCGGCCAGGCTCTTGTCCAGCGTGCTGGCGGTGTATTCGAGCAATTGCGCCGGGCCGCGTTTGACCTGCGGCGGCTGTGCACGCTGGGCACGGAACGCTTCCACGACCGCGATGCCTTCATTGACGGCAACTTCGGCCGGGGTCTGCCGGGCCAGGTCGGCAATGTTCCAGGTCTTGTCGCCTTTGCCGGCTTCCGGCTTGGCGGTGAAGCTCGCGATGTAGGCGGCCACATCCCAACGCTGGCGGTCATCCAGCTGGTCGGCAAAGGACGGCATCTCGGTGCCGTCGATGCCTAAGGCCAGGGTATTGTAGAGGTCGAACAGGCTCAACTGGTCAAGGCGCGCGACATCGCGCAGGTTGGCAGGCGCAGGATCCAGGCCCACGCCTGCCGGGCCGTCGCCTGCGCCAGTGTCGCCGTGGCAGATCGAGCAGTTCTGCGCATAAAGCGAAGCGCCGCGAGCTGGGTCCGGGGTGATCACCGGCGCCTGGCTGACCTCGTAGGCCACTGCCAGGCGCGCGCCCAGTTGGCGGGCCTGCCTGGCGACTGCCGTGCCGTCCTGGCGCTGATCAATGGCCTGGCGCAACGCCTGGACGCCCTGCTCCAGAGCGCCTTGCTCGGTATTTGCGGGCAGGCTTTTGACCAGCTCGGCCAATACCGTGCTGAACTCCTGTTGCTCGCGGTATTCGCCAGCGTCGACCACCTTGCCCTCTTGCACGGTCGGAGGGTAGTCGGCGCCAATGTAGTCCAGCAGGTGCAGGGCCTTGGCGGCCTCGGCGGGGGACTCGGCCAGCGCCAAGGTACTGCACAGCGCCAGTACCGGGCCGACCAATATAGCCGGCAGCCAGGCGAACAGACGGGAACGGATTTTCATGGCCAGTCTCGAAGGGAATGCGAAAGAGAACATTGTTCACTCTGACTTGGCTTCCCTCAAGGGTGCTGGGCGGATTTCATGAAAAATCTTGCTACAAATCTGAAAAAGCGGGATGGCTTTGCCTCCGGTTCCCCAGCGGTGTCATGTATGCCCACCTACCTGACGAATGATTGCAGTCTTACCTTCAATTTCACCCGATACACGCTGTCCTTTGCTAAGGCGAACTTGAAAATTGTCAACTTTATTGTTGGATAGCAATTTATAGTTACTGGCACCCGCCAACATTGAAGCGTCTTTGGGAGACATGCCAAAGTGATGTATGGCGTTCTGAAAAACATCAAACACTTTCTGCTCAGAATCGGTCAGCATTTTGAAAGTGGCGTTGGATTTGTCTAACGTCCAGCCCTTGCTGGAGCCTGAAGATGCGCTGGAGCTCCATGATAATTGAGAGCTGTAACGCCCACTGCTGGCTGAGTGCCCTCCGGAGGAGCTAGATGTACTCGATGGCGATCGTCTCGACGAGGGTGACGCTAAAACGGGAGCACTGCGCGCTCGGGTTGGCGAATTCAATTTCGGTTTGGAATCCATCTGTAACGATAATGGGCGCGGAGGTTGCTTAACATGCCCCGTTGGATCAACGTAATTGATGGGGTCGCACGAGACATAGGCATAACTGCTCCACCCGCCCTTGCCAAACGGACTCCAGCTGTCCGGGCTGTTAAATCGCATCAGCACAGGGCTGAAGGCCCGGTAGCCGGCGCCTAGCAGATGACATCCTGTCACCCGGTCATGAGGCTGGCCATTAAAGCCCAGCCCCCCGATTGGTTGAGTTGCATCGAACCCATAAGGCGTATAACTGGACTTTGCACAAAAGTTTTGAGTCTGCCCATCCATGATGAAGTCAGACAAACAACACGTAACTTCTTCCATGTTCCACCCGCTCGGTTAGGTCAGGCAGAGCATGACGAACACTCAAACGGTCAAGTAACTAGTAGATCTATGGGCGTGACTTCCCAGCTGGGCTTTCCTTCCAGCCCCCCCCCAACGCCAAAAACACCCCAATCTGCCCCATCGCCACCTGGCTGTTGGCCGCCGCCAGTTGGGCACGCATATCGGTATAGGTCCGCGTCGCCTGCAAATCTGCCAGGAACGACTCACGCCCCGCCTGGTAATACCGGTGCGTCTGGTCTGCCGCCTCCTTGGCCGATTTTTCTGCCTCGGCCAGCGCATCGCGCCGGTCCAGCAGCGCGCTGTATTGCGCCAGGCGGGTCTGGGTTTCGCGAATGGCGTTCAGCACCACGCCATCAAAGTTTGCCAAGGCCGCCTGAGTAGAGGCTTCAGCCATGCGAATGCGCGCACGGGTGCCGTTGGTAGGGATGCTCCAGCTGATCTGCGGGCCGAAGCCCCAGCGGTTGGTCGCGGGCTCGCCCAGGTTCTCCAGGATGCCGATGGTGCCAACCTGGGCGCCGATGCTGATATCCGGATAAAGCGCGCCAGTGGCAACGCCGATGTACGCGGTGGCCGCAGCCAGCTGGCGTTCGGCCTGACGCACGTCTGGACGGCGCTTGAGCAACGCGGCGCCATCGCCCACTGGCACCCGCTGGTTCAGGTGCGGCAGCTCGGCACAATCGGCGGTACCGGCAGGCAACTGGTCAACAGGCTTGGCCAGCAGAGCCGCCAGGGTATACATGCCGGTCTCGCGCTCGGCCTTGAAACGCGGCAGTTCGGCACGCAACGACTTGAACTGGGTTTGCGACCGGGTGACCTGGGTTTCATCACCACGCCCGGCATCACGCAGGCGCTGGTTCAGCTTCACGCTTTGCTCCTGCAAGTCGAGTGACTCGCGGGCGATGTGGTATTCCTCGTTGGCCGAGCACACCTGGGTATAAGCCTTGACCACATCCGCCACCAGGGTGATGCGAGCAGTGTCGGCAGCGGCCTGCACTGCGTCGGCATTGGCCTTAGCAGCCTCGGTACCGCGCTTGAAAGTGCCCCACAGGTCGAACTGATACGAAGCGCTGATGATGGCCTCGCCGATGTTGGCCACCGGCACCTTTTCGGGCAGCAGGAAAGCTTCACCCGACTCCTGCAGGCGCTGGGCACCCAGTTTGACGCCGCCGTTGAAGCCACCTTGCGATTCGGCCACTTCGACCTGCGCGCGGGCCTTGGCGATGTTGGCGGCGGCTACGCGCAATTCGGTGTTGGCACTCAAAGCCTGGCGCACCAGTTCGTTCAGCCGTTGATCCTGATACAGCTGCCACCAATCCTCAGGCACCGGTGCCGAGACCACGCTGTCGGCATCCTGGCGCAACGGGCCGTTGAGGTCGCTGCGTTGTACCGCCGCGTCTTTCGGCACCTCGTAGTCGGGGCCCACCATCATGCAGGCCCCCAGCAACAGGCACAGACCAGCCAGGATCAGCTGTTTCATGGGTGCTGGCCCTCGATGATCGACACCGTGGCGGTGCGCCCGGCAATCATGCGGAAGTCTGCCGGCACTTCGTCGAAGGCGATGCGTACCGGAATACGCTGGGCCAGGCGCACCCAGCTGAACGCCGGGTTGACGTTGGGCAGCAGGTTCGCGCCGCTGCTGCGGTCGCGGTCTTCAATGCCGGCAGCGAAGCTTTGCACATGGCCGCGCAGGCGGGTGTTGTCACCCATCACGCGAATATCCACGGCATCACCGATCTGGATACCGCCCAGCTTGGTTTCTTCAAAGTAGCCATCGACGTGGTACGAAGCGCTGTCGACCACCGACAGTACAGGGCGGCCGGCGGTGACGAATTCGTGATTACGCGGGGCGCGGTCGTTGAGGTAGCCGTCTACCGGGCTGCGTACCACCGAGCGGTCGAGGTTGAGCTGGGCGGTATCGACCGCTACCTGTGCCTCGCTGACAGCCGAGCGGGCGCGGGCCTCGCGGGACTGGCTTTCTTCCAGTTGCTCGGCGGCCACCAGGTTGCCCAGTTTGCGGTTGCGCTGTGCTTCGCGTGAGGCCTGGGCCAGGGTTTCCTGGCGCTCGCCCAAGGTAGCCTTGGCCTGGCGCAGGGCCAGGGTGAAGCGGTCCTGGTCAATGGTGAACAGCACGTCGCCGCGTTTGACGGTCTGGTTGTCGCACACCTCGACCTTCTGGATCAACCCGGACACATCCGGGGCTATCTGGATCACGTCGGCGCGAATGTGGCCGTCGCGGGTCCAGGGGGCAAACATGTAGTACACCACCATCTGCCACACGAGCACGGCGGCGAAGGTCACTACCAGCAAGGTCAGGACCACACGGCCCAGGGTCAGCAAAGGTTTTTTCATGGCAGCATCAGGTTTCGGCAAAAGTGGTCCACCGCGCCAAGCAGCACGGCATACAGGGCAACGTTGAACAACGCCCGGTGCCAGACCAGGCGGTAGAAGTGCAGGCGCACCAGCACCGCGTGCACCCCCAGGAACAACAGGTAGGTGCCAAACATCATCACCAGCAGCGTGGGCAGGAACACCCCGCTGATATCCAGTTCACCAATCACAGGGGTGCTCCGTCGAGGCCGGGAGGCAGTTGCGGTTGTTCGGCGGGTTCGAGCATCACTTCCACACCCGGCAGCAGCGCCAGTCGCAAGCCGCTCAGGGCATGCAGCAGTTGGGTGCGGGCATCGCCGCGCTCGTACAGCTCATCCAGGTTCAGCGCCAGGCGTGCACGCTCCATGTTGCGCAGCAGTGCGGCCGGGGCATGCAGGCGTTCGCCGGCACGCAGGCAGGCGGCGTAATGTGCGCCCACTTCCTCGACCACCGTGTTCAGGGGTTCGCGGGCTTGCTGGCCGGCACGCGGCATGTAGGCGAGCAAGTCGAGCAGGTTTAGCCCTACGCGCAAATCGCGCAGTGCCACGCCGCTGTCCTGGCCGGTTTGCGACAGCCGCGGCAGATGCTGCATCAGGCGGTCGAGCATTTGCACACCCACCTGGCGGTGCTCGGCCAGGGTGGCGGGTTCGGTCATTTCTACGATGTCGCGCCAGGCGAAGCGGGTCATGCGTTTGGCCGCCAGTTCCACACCGAACGGGCGCATTACCAAGGTCCAGATGAACGCGAACAGCAGGCCCACGGGGCCGGCCAGGTTGGAGTTGAGGAAGGTGAAGAAGTCGGCGTCGTAGGCGCCCTGGATGCTGATGAAGGTCGAGGTGTTGACGATGGTCAACAAGGTACCCAGGTAGAAGCGCGGCTGCACGGTCAGGGTGCCGACGCAGATGAACGGCACGGCGAAGGCCAGCACCAGCATCGGGAAGTCGTGCAGGTTGGGCAGCACCAGGAACAGGTACAGGCTGGAGAAGATGACCGACATCAGCGTCCAGAAGAAGAACCGGTAGATCTGCGGTGCCGGGTCGTCCATGGCGGCAAAGAAGCTGCACGACACAGCGGCGAGGATCACCGCGCTGGCGCCGTCGTTCCAGCCCAGGCCGATCCACAGGCCGCAGGCGACAACGATCGCCAGTACGGTGGAGGCCACTGAATACAGCATCAGGCCACGGTCGAAGAACGCCGTCAGGCGACCAAGGCGCCAGTGGCGGTACACCGCGCGCCAAGGCGTAGCGTCGTCGGTGCGCAGGGCGTGTTGCAGGGTACAGCAGTCCTGCCACAGGTCAGCCCATTCGCTCAGACGGTACAGGGCGTTGGACAGCAGCAGCTCGGCACGTTGGTCAAGGGCAGCAGCGCCGGGCTGCAGGCGATCGATCTGTTCATGCAGTGCGGTCCAGCGTGCGACCGAAGCACTTTCGGCAGTGCCTTTGAGCCAATCGCGGGCAGCCTCAAGCACTGGCTGAAGCTGAACGAACTGCGCCGGGGCGCGGCCTTCCAGGGCAACCAGTGCGTCATCAAGGGCGTCGATCACTGGCAGCAGGTGAATCATGCGCCCGCGCAACTCGCGGGCGTTTTTCAGCGTATGCGGGCCGGCGCCTTCATGGCCGAGCTGGCCGATCATCAGCTCCAGCGAGTTGAAGGTGGCGACCATCGCCCCGCGCATGCCACCAACCTTGTCGGCACTGACTTCGCGGGCCAGGTAGGTGTCGCTGTAGCGGATCGCTTCGGTGAACCAGCTACCGGTGGCGCCAACCACCACAGGGGCAAGCCGGCGCGGCCAGAAAATGGCACCGACCACTGCCGCGCAGACGATACCCAGGCAGATTTCCTGCGCCCGGGACGATGCCACGTCGAACACTGCCAGCGGGTTATCCACCACCGCCAGCGCAATCATCGGCAGGGTATAACCGGCCAGCATCAGCACGTAGTTGTTGGCCGTACGCAGGTTCAGCGACAGGAACAGCAAGGTGCCCGTCCACAAGGCAATGGCGATGCTCAGCAACAATGGCGACTGCACCAGTGGCGGCACCAGGAAAATCGCGCCACCGGCCCCCAACAGTGTGCCCACGGCGCGGTACAGGGCCTTGGAACTGGTCGGGCCGACGAACGGGCTAGAGACGATGTACACCGTGGCCATCGCCCAGTAGGGACGTGGCAACTGCATGAGCAGCGCAATGTACAGGGCGATCATGGAGGCCGCGAAGGTACGCACGCCGTAGAACCAGTCACGCGCCGGGGGGACTGAGCTGAAGAAACCGTTCATGCCGCCCCGCCCGTGCTGCCCAGGCCGGCCGCTTCGAAGGCACGCAGCACGCGCAAGGCAGCTTCCAGGTCGGCCTGGTCGATGCCGTTCAGCACATCGCGACGCAGGCGAACCAGCTCGGCTTCGATGGCTTCGGCCAGGGCGCGGCCTTCGGCGGTCAGGCTCAGGGCTTTGGCGCGGCGGTCCAGTGGATCCTCGCTGCGGCATACCAGGCCGGCCTTGCACAGTTGGTCGAGCAGGCGCACCAGCGACGGGCTTTCGAGGCCGGCAGCCTGGGCAACAGCCACCTGATGCACGCCATCACCCAGGCGCACGATCATCAGCAGCGGCGCGGCGCAGGCCTCGGAAATACCGTAACCGGTCAGGGCGGTGTGGCAGATGCGCCGCCAGTGGCGGGCGGCAACCACCATGCCGCTGCTGACTTGCAGGCGCAGGAGATCAAGGGACATGGAAGGAACCAAGGATATTCATAGTTTGCTAACTATCAATATACGCCTTGCCCTCCCCCTGTCGTCAACTGGGGGTGACAGAGGGTATGAATGAATTGTTGTTCATTTTTCAGCCTGTGCCGGCCTCTTCGCGGGCGTGCCCGCGAAGAGGCCGGCACAGGCTACAGAAAACTCAAGGCTGGATCTGGTCTTCCAGTTTCATGGTCAGGGCCAATGTACTGCCCATCTGCACCGCCCGGTCCCGCCACTCCTGGTAGCGCACCGCGTCCCGGCTGCTGAAGTGCACCGCCAGCTCCTCGGCTGCCTGTACCACCCCCGCCGCTGCCGCCAGCTCCAGCCAGTACAACGCAGCCTTGAGGTCGGCATCCACATACAGCCCGTGCATCAGCCGGTAACCCACCTCGAAACGGCAGCGTGCCTCACCCCGCTCGGCCCCGCGCATGAACCACTGGTAAGCCTGCACCAGGTCGACCTGCCAATCCTGGTCGCCATCGCACACTTCCTCCTCATACAGGTCACCCAATGCTGCAGCCGCATGCAACATGCCCCGTTCGAAGGCCTGCCGGTAGCACTCCGCCGCCTGCACGTAGGAGGGGTCGATGCCTTTGCCAAAATAATGCTGCTGACCGAGATTGAACCAGGCGGCGGCATTGCCCTGCAGAGCAGCCATGCGCAGCAGGTGACCGGCCAGCACGGTATCGGCGCGCCAATACTTTCCGTTGAGCCAGATCCAGCCGAGGTCGTTCAGCGCCGCCACACTGCCTTGCAACGCCTGACTACGCAGGTCGACGTATACCGCCTGCAGGTCACTGGCCTCATCCAGGCGGTTGACCAGCAATGAGCGCTGGCTGGGCAAGCCCACGCCGGCGAACAGGGGTGGCCGCCTCCCGACGGGGCTCGGTGGAGCGATGACCCGCTCGGGCAGAAGGCGGGCAAGCAGCGAATGGATATTGCTGGCAGCAGACATGTTCATCCTCATTGAACGACGCACAACCCCAACCTTCGGCTGTGATGAGGCGTGATTCTGCGTGATGTCACGTCAAAACCTGTCGCGAACGATTCGGTACCAGGCAACCAAATGCGACTTCCTTGATCTGAGCAGGCTGTGGCCAATTGCCATGCCCCTCGCGTGCCGCCATCCTATTGCGGCAAGCCTAGACAAGGACGTTATCTTTTGCCGTTCGCCACCACCCGCGCCACCCTCAGCCGACAATGGGCACTGCTGCGCCAGCTGCCCAGCCGTTCCCCAGGCATAACCAGCGCCGAGTTGGTGTGGCGCCTGCGTGACGTGGGCTTCACGGTCAGCAAACGCACGGTCGAGCGTGACCTCAACGAGCTTTCGCTGATATTTCCGCTGGAACGCAATGACAAGAGCATCCCGTTCGGCTGGCACTGGTCGGCAAGTGCGGTGGGTGAATTGCGCGGTAATTTCGACTTGCTGACGCACCTGCGGGGGGACGGGTTGCAACCGGCGCAGGGCGAAGGTGTGGAGCTGGTGGCGCGGATCAGCGACGCACTGGCGCGGCAGTTGCGGATTGCACCGTTGAGCAACGATATGCAGCTGACGGCGCTAGAGCATGGGCATCGGTTGCGGGCCACGGTGGACGATGGCTGGCCATTGCGCTGGTGGCTGTTGAGCCATGGGGATGGAGTTGTGGTGGAGCAGCCTGCGGGGTTGCGCGAGGAAATTGGCAAGATCTTGAGCAATGCGGCAGCTCAGTACCTTGGTTGATAACCTGTACCGGCCTCTTCGCGGGCTTGCCCGCGAAGAGGCCGGTACAGGCTCAAGATCTAGCGCTGCATCCCCCAACGCCGCACAGTCAGCCGCTCCAGGGTGTTGAATACCAGCCCTTCCACCAACAACCCGATCAGAATCACCACCGCCAACCCGGCAAACACCTTGTCGGTATACAGCTCGTTGCGGTTCTGAAAGATGTACCAGCCTAGCCCGCCCTTGCCGCTGCTGGCACCAAAGACCAGTTCGGCAGCGATCAGGGTACGCCAGGCAAACGCCCAGCCGATCTTCAGCCCCGACAGGATCGACGGCAAGGCCGCCGGCACCAGGATGTGCAACACCAGCCGCAGCCCTTTCAGGCCATAGTTGCGGCCAGCCATGCGCAGCGTTTCCGACACACCAAGGAAACCGGCGTAGGTATTGAGCGCCAACGCCCACAGCACCGAATGCACCAGCACGAAGATCAGGCTATTGTCGCCCAGCCCGAACCACAGCAAGGCCAGTGGCAACAGCGCAATGGCCGGTAACGGGTTGAACATTGACGTCAGTGTACCTAGCAGGTCCCGGCCCAGCTGGGTCGAAACCGCCAGACTGGTCAGGCCAAAGGCCAGGACGATACCCAGCACATAGCCCTTGAGCAGTATCACCAGCGAAACCCCGACTTTGGCGGGCAGTTCACCGCTGGCCAGGCCGTCCCACAGGGCGGCGGCGGTTTGCAAGAAGCCTGGCAGCAGCAGGTCGTTACCCTGATAACGGGCTACGGCCTCCCACAGCATCGCGATTACCAGCAGGATAACCGCCTTGCGCAGCCAGCCTTGCTGCCACAAGCGCTGCACCAAGGGGAGTTGGCGTTCTACAGGCACACTGAGCAGGGGCTCCAGCTGCACCTCGTATTCCTGGCGTACAGGTGTAGTGGTCATGGCTGAAGCTCCTGTCAGTAGGCGATGCGGATATCGTTGAAGCCAAGGTCGTCTGCCTGTTCCGGGGTATCCGCCTCGTCGAACAGCAAACGGTGAATACGCCGGGCACTGGCCTGGAAGTCGCTACCACCCAGGCTGCCCAGGTTGTACTGGTGGCTGTGCACTTCGGCACGCACCCGCCCCGGGTGCGGCGACAACAGCAGGATACGGTTGCCAACCACCTGGGCTTCTTCGATGGAGTGGGTGACGAACAACAGGGTGAACCGCACCTCCTCCCACAGCAGCAACAGCTCTTGCTGCATCTTGCGCCGGGTCAGCGCATCCAGGGCGGCGAACGGCTCATCCATCAACAGGATCTTGGGCTGGGTGGCCAAGGCCCGGGCAATTGCCACACGTGCCTTCATACCACCGGACAACGTGTGAGGATAAGCATCGGCAAAGGCGGCCAGACCGACCTTTTCCAGATAATGCAGCGCCCGTTCCTCCGCCTCCGCCCGCTTGAGCTGGCCAGACACCAGCAGCGGAAACATGACGTTCTGCTTCACCGTTTTCCACGGCGGCAACTGGTCGAACTCCTGAAACACCACGATGCGGTCGGGGCCTGGGCCACGCACTGTCTGGCCCTGCAGCAGAATCTGCCCTTCTTGCGGCTGGATAAAACCGGCCACGGCTTTGAGCAGGGTGGACTTGCCACAGCCGGAGGGGCCGAGCAGTACAAAACGATCAGCGCGGTCGACTTCGAAGCTGACCTGATGGGTGGCCCGCACCACGCGTTGCGCGGTGCGGTATTCGAGGCTGAGGTTATCCACCTTGAGCAAAGGCGGCGTTGTGACACGGCTCAGGTTGCTGGCCGTGTGGCCTGGCAATGGGGCGGTCATGATCGGTCAGCTCCCCTGCAGCGGGCGTTCATCCTGGAAGAAGTAGTCCTTCCACGACTCCGGCTTGTGCTTGATGGCGCCTACCCGATAGAGGAAATCGGCCAGCTTGTAGGTGTTCTTGGGCGTAACGGTGAATTCGTACTGTGGGTTGTCGATCAGCTTGATCAGCGTGTCGCGGTCGATCTTGGCCTTGGTTACGCGGATATAGGTGTCGGCGGCAGCCGCCTTGTCTTTCTGGGCGAAGTCTGCGGCTTCGGCCAGAGCATCGACGAAGGCCTTGTAGGTCTTGGGGTTGTCCTTGCGGAACTTCTCGGTAGCAAACAGCAAGGTCGGCGAGTTGGGGCCGAGCAGGTCATAGCTGTTGAGCACCACATGCACGTCCTTGTTGGCCAGTACCTGGTCCTGGAACGGCGGGTTGGAGAAGTGCCCGTTGAGCTCGGTGCCGCCCGCCAGCAGCGCGGCGGTGGCGTCCGGGTGCGGCACGGCCAAGGTGTATTTGTCGAGGCGGTTGTATGCCTTGTCGCCCCACTGCTGGGCAGCGGCGTACTGCAGGAAGCGCGACTGCACCGAAACACCTACCGCCGGAACGGCGATACGGTCTTTGTCGGAGATGTCGGCGATGGTCTTCACGTTGGGGTTGCTGCTGACCAGGTAGTACGGGAAGTTGCCCAGCGAAGCCACGGCCTTCACGTTCTGCCGGCCCTTGGTGCGGTCCCAGACGGTCAACAGCGGCCCGACGCCAGCGCCGGCGATGTCCACCGAACCGGACAACAGTGCGTCGTTGATGGCCGAGCCACCCGACAGCTGTGCCCAGTCGACTTCGATGTCGATGCCCAGCTCCTTGCCGTGTTTCTCAATCAAGTGCTGGTCACGCACCACGTTCAGCAGCAGGTAGACGATGCCGAATTGTTCGGCAATGCGGATCTTGCCTTCGGCCTGGGCCACGGCGGGGGCAGCCAGGCTGCCGACGACTAGGCTTGCGCCCAGGCCGATGCTTGCCGCCAGGCGGCTGATGGATTTGCGCATGATGGTTTCCTCAGTCGTCAGAACGGGGCATCGCCCTGGATGGTGGTGCGGTACAGCTTGCGCCGCAGGTGCGCGGGGCAGCCGGTGGCCAGGTGGATCAGCGAGCGGTTGTCCCAGAACACCAGGTCGTGGGGCTGCCATTGATGGCGGTAAATGTTCTGCTCCAGCACGCTCAGGGCGTACAGCTGTTGCAGCACGTCGCGGCTTTCATCGTCTGGCAGGCCGACGATGCGGGTGGTGAAGCCTTCACTGACAAACAGCGCCTTGCGGCCGTTTTCCGGGTGGGTGCGGACCACCGGGTGGATAACTTCCTGTACCTGCGCCAATTGCTCGGCGGTCAGGTTCGGGCGCCAGTTGCCTTCGAATTTGGTTTCGGCGTAACGGGCGGTGTAGGAGTGGGCAGCACTGCGGCCCTCGACCAATTTACGCAGGGCGTCGGGTACGGCGTCCCAAGCTTTGTGCATGTCGGCGAACAGCGTGTCGCCGCCTTCGCTGGGCAGCTCTTGGGCATGCAGCATGGAACCAAGGCTGGGCAGCGCTTTGTACGACAGGTCGGAGTGCCAGAACTTACCCGCATCGCCCAGGCCGATGTTCTGGCCGTTTTCGATGATGTTGGAAACGATCAGGATCTCGGGATGGCCTGTAAGCAGGAACTGCTTGAGCACATGGATCTGCAACTCACCAAAGCGGCGGCTGAAGGCAATGTGCTGTTCCGGGCTGATGCGCTGGTCGCGAAAAACCAGCACATGGTGGTCGAGGTGGGCGCGATGGATACGGGCGAAATCCTTGGCGTTGACCGGCTCGGCCAGGTCCAGGCCGATGATCTCGGCGCCTACGGCACCGGAGAACGGACGGATTTCGAAAACTTGCGGCTGGGCGCTGTCGATGGTCGACAAGGCGTTCGAGGCGGCTGACATTTATCACTCCCACGCAGTGCGCGACTTCAATGGCGCGCAACGATCAGAAACGCACGGGGTTTTCCCGTGTGGGTTCAAGTCGTGCGGCACATCGATTGGTCGACGGGTACGCAGTGGTAGTGACTATAAAGTCATAAGCGGGATATTTTAAATACCTTTAAGGAATATACATATCACTGAGTTCTGTCGCCCTGCGATCAGATCAGCCCGCCCTGCTCTTCTTCATCGATCAGGTTGTTCAAGCTGCTGAGCGCCTTGCGCGCCGTAGAGCGGTTAAGCAGTTTGGCCTGGGCACCTGGCGGCAAGTCGGTGATCTTGAATACACCTTTGGCGGTCAGCACATCGATCAGGTCCTCAAGCACGCGGATCATGTCCAGGTCGCTTTGCTTGAGCTGGTTGAGGCTGTTTTCCACGACGTCGTCGGCAAACCATTCCTGGATCTCGGCATGGTCAGCGGGGAGCATTTCGGTGAACTCGTCAAAAGCGGCTGCTTCTACCCGCAGCAACTGGCCGGTGGCGTCGCGTTGCACGTAGAACATGGCGGTGTCCCTCGTCACGTTGATTCCTTGTTGGTAGACAGCAGCATAGGCAAAGATCGCCGGGCGCGCAGGCCCGGCGCAAGAGTATGCGCTGTGGTGGGGGTTGCGGGAAATAGCCGATAAGGGCCCTGCCTGACTAACGCGATCCCTGTAAGAGCGGGCTTGTGTCGCGACCGGGCCGCGCTGCAGCCCCGCCGATCTCGGCATTACTGCTGAAACCGTGGGGCCGCTGCGCGTCCCGTTCGCGACACAAGGCCGCTCCTACAACGGACCCGTGTCAGCCAGTGATGGGCGATTGGGCTGCAGAGCAGCCCGCTAGCGCATCAGTTGTCCTTGTTATCGATGCGGATCAATGGGTCGCTACCGGTGATTAACGAGTTGATCGAATTGCCCGACCAGTTCACACCCTCAAGTTTGATGGTTACGTCCGCGTTGGCAACACCACCCGCAGCGTTGAGCTTGCCTTCGCTGCTGATCTGCAAAGTGGTAGAGCCGTCTGCGAAACTCATCTTCAGGTAGTTGTCGATGGTCTTGCCGGTTTCGTTGACAAGCAAATCCTTCAGGTCGATCCGGTCCCCTTCGGCAGCCTTGAAGTCCTTGATTACGTCATTGCCGTAATCGCCGGACTTCCAGATGAAGGTGTCCTTACCTGCTCCACCGATCAAAGTATCGTCGCCATGGCCACCAATCAGGAAGTCATCGCCGCTGCCACCCAACAGAATGTCGTTACCTCTGCCACCATCGAGCCTGTCGCTGCCGCCTTGCCCGAAGAGAATATCGTTGCCATTGCCGCCTGTGAGGACGTCATTACCGTCGTTGGCACCCGAGATATCAAATTCCGTGTAGTGCTCGGCGATGTACTGATGCACATTCTTGGCAGTGAGGGTACTGACATCCACATTACTCTTCTGTGCGACGTACTCCTGCAAACCTTGGTAACCCTCGCTGACAACGCCGTTGAGGGTAATCAAGTCACCGAAGATGATGTCGTTACCATTGCCACCATCAATGCTATCCGAGCCCGGAACGGTGGCCTCGGTATGTCCGAGAATTGCCGCCGCCAGTTTGGACGGGTCGATATTGGTTTGTGGTTTACCGGCGCTGTCATAGTCCTTGAGATCGTTCCAGCTGACATCGTTGTTAAGCCCGATAGCCTGAACTTTAGTCAAGCCAGAAAGTAGCTTGAAGCTGGCCGCCGAACCGTCACTCGCGCTATCCCAACTGCTAGAGTTACCCGAGCCCGCCCGGGTAGAGAACTCATAGGTGCCATCCCCTTGAGCATGGATCGCCCCCACATAATTATTATAGCTGTTGACGTAAACATCACCGCCGGTGGTGATAATAAGTCTTTGACCGTCAATCACTTTATCAAAAGATTCACCAAGCTTGTAATTGTTCACGTTCACAACATCATCCAGATACTTGCCGCGCCACAGCCAGGGATTAGTATCCTCCTGTTTCTGCCAGAAAGTGGGCTTGCCATCGGTGATGAAATACGTCAGGTTCTCCGCCCCTGTGTTACTGGTAGCCATAGTGCTCTTGAAGAAGTTGGCCGTCGCCTTGAACACATCTTCATAGTTGGTACCACCACCATACTTCTCTCCGCCTACCATCGAGTCGAGCACCGCCTGCAACTTGCTGAGGGCATTCGAATCGGCAAGGTTGATCGAGACGTTCTTGTTAACCTGACTGTCAAAGTCAGCCAAGAAGATGTTCACCTTACCCGAGGCATCAGAGCCCAAGCTGGCTTTGAGTGAATTGAACACCGATGCAAGCTGTGCCTTGGCATCGGCAATCGATTTTTCGCTCATACTGCCGGAGCTGTCGACCATGAATGCGATGTTGTAGTTCTTGCCCTGAACTACGTTCAAGCCAGATACATCTGCCACGATGATATCGTTGCTTTCGCCACCCGCGATTGTATCGTTGCCCGTGGTGCCCACTGCTGGCTTGTATTCAGCCTTGTAGACCGTAACCGGAATATGGCCGGGGGTGTTATCCGAACCACCAAGGCTTTCGGTAGCGGTAGCGGTTACTGCGATAGTGAACTTGCCCTCGTAGTAGGCTGGCGGCGTCAGTGTCAGGCTGCTGAGTTTCCAGCCAGTCACATCTACAGGCGTACCACCCACCTTAATGGTGTGGCCCGCACCATCGCTCAGCACCGAACCAGCCGGAATGCCGCTGAGCGTTACACTCAAGCTCTCGGAACCATCGGTATCGACCAGGCCGGCAGTAATGCCAACCAGCTTGACCGAGCCACCCTCCGGCCCTTCGTTCAGCTTGTAGCCGTCGTAGTAGCTCTGGCCATTGACTGTGTGCAAGTCCGACGCGGTCAGGCCGGCAGTGGCCATGTCCGCCACGCTCTGGTACATCGGGATGTTGGCACTGCTCAAGTCTACAGCAGTACCGTTACCCACCTTGATGTTAAGGTCATAGCTGCCAGGACCTGCCTGGTTGGCATGGTAGACCTCGATCGGGTAGTAGCCGCTGACTTTAGCCGTGAAGGTACCCGAAATCTGTCCACCGCCACCCCACGTGGTGGTTACCACAGTATTGCCACCCACGGTGACCACCAAACTATCATCGGCAGTGCCGCTGAAGGTGTAGGTTTTTCCTTCTTCCAGGTAAATCAGGCCCGAGGTCTTGGAGCCCGAACCTGCGTTGACGCTGCCATCGGACTGCACATTGGTGGTAGTGCCTTTTGAAGTCGCCGCACCCGAGTTGGCAAAGACGTTCTTCAAAGCGTCGCCGGTGATGCCATTGCCATCGGTACCCAGCCCTTTCAGCGAAGTCCAGACTTCCTTGGTAAGCGACTTGGAGACAGCATCGGCACTGCCGATGACCAGAATCGGTTTGTCAGCCTGCGGCGCGATGTCGACCTTCATGGTCACCTCGCCACCGGGGTTGACGCCATCGTAAGGCTTGTACTTGAACTGGGCGTAATCGGCCTGCTGGTTGCCCACACTGGACCCGCCGTAGCCGTTGATACCCGATTCGTTCAAATCCGGCTGGAACCTGAGGTAGCCATTTTTGATGTCTGCCTGGCTGACTTGTTGCCCTGCGGCAACATCACCCCAAGTTTGGGTACTGCTATTAAAGACCCTCAGGATACCGTCAGCCGGAAGCGATGTAATCGTCACGGAGAGGCCGGTGTTGCCATCGGCATCGGTGACGTTGAAATCACTCCACTTAAAGACGTATTCAGTATCTTCCACACCGGTGACAGCACCGCCGGTCGAAACTGGCAGATGATCGTTATCCAAGATGGTCGTAGTCACACTCGATTTGCTGCTGTCGACTTGCAGGTTCTCGAACTTGCCGCCGGTAGCGCTTTCAATTCTCACCACGAAATTCTCGCTACCTTCGACCAGGTTGTCGTCGATGGTGGCGATTGAGAACGTAGTGCCCAAGCTGGCTTTCGGGATCGTGACAGTAGCGACGCCAGTGAAGTCCTGACCGTCCTTGGCGGTGCCGCTGTAGCTTAGGGTAACGGTGACGTCATCTTTAGCTTCGTGGCTGAGGGTCAGCGTGTAACGGCCGGTTTCGCCTTCAGTCAACGACGTGGTGCCAGTGATGCCAACTGTAGACACATCGCCTTGGTTGCCTGGGCCCGAGGTACCCACGCCGGCCTCGTCCTTGACGATGGTAGTCACCGCGGTCTTGTTCAGGGTCAGCTGCTCGAACTTGCTGGCACCTGCACCGGCCACCGATTCCAGGCTGTTGGTTACGGTGGTCTGGCCGATGTACACATTGTCCGGCGCCGGCACAGTCACCGAGCCAGTGGTAGCGTTGGCCGCCACGTTGATAACGGTCTTGTCCGCCAGGGTGAAGGTCATCGCGCCGTGGTTGTTGATCGGCAAGCCAGTCGGGCCGGTCAGGGTCACGGTGTAGGTGATGGTGCCACCTTCGGTCACTTGCTCGGTAGCCGTCAGCTTGGCCACGACTTCGGTCAGGGTGTCCTTGATTTCGACGCTGGCCGAAGACTGGGTCAACACCAGGTTCTCGAACTGCCGGCCATCAGCCAGCTGAGTGCCTGTAATGCTCACAGTCAGCGAGTCGCCATCGACGTAGACGTCTTCGCCCTGCGCGTCGTTGGTCCAGATCGCAGAAGTCTTGCCTTTCTCGATGACCACCGACTTGCCTGCACCCAGCTGCACGGTGAGGTCCTGGTCCAGGGCCTCTTTGATGCTGATGGTGAAGGTCGGCTTCTCGTTCTCGTACACCGATGTCTGGTTGGCAACGATGCTCAATTCAACCTTGTCGCCATGGTTGTTGTCGCCTGGAATACCCACGCCCGGCTCGTCGACCACCTTGGTGCTGGCAGCCTTGTCATCCAGCTTGAGGTCTTCGAAGCGGCTTACACCTGGGCCGTCCACCGACTTCAGCGACAGGCTGACGTTGGTGTCGCCGATGTACACGTTGTCCGGCGCAGCCACGCTCACACTGCCGCTGGTTTCGTTAGCCGGTACGGTGATGGTGGTTTTGCCGTCGCTCAGGGTGAAGGTCAATGCACCGTGGTTGTTGATCGGCAAGCCGGTCGGGCCGGTCAAGGTGACGGTGTAGACGATGTTGCCGCCTTCGGTCACTTGCTCGGTAGCCGTCAGCTTGGCCACGACTTCGGTCAGGGTGTCCTTGATTTCGACGCTGGCCGAAGACTGGGTCAACACCAGGTTCTCGAACTGCCGGCCATCAGCCAGCTGAGTGCCTGTAATGCTCACAGTCAGCGAGTCGCCATCGACGTAGACGTCTTCGCCCTGCGCGTCGTTGGTCCAGATCGCAGAAGTCTGGCCTTTCTCGATGACCACCGACTTGCCTGCACCCAGCTGCACGGTGAGGTCCTGGTCCAGGGCCTCTTTGATGCTGATGGTGAAGGTCGGCTTCTCGTTCTCGTACACCGACGTCTGGTTGGCAACGATGCTCAATTCAACCTTGTCGCCATGGTTGTTGTCGCCTGGAATACCCACGCCTGGCTCGTCAGTGACTTCGGTGCTGACCGGAGTCTTGTCCAGGACCAGGTTTTCGAACTTGCCGGCGCCGGTTACCGAAGCGATGGACTTGACCACGGCG